>JAEWGQ010000198.1 GCA_023388235.1 Actinomycetes bacterium
GGCCTGGCCGTCGCCGCGGACCGGCGCAGCGTGCGCCGGGCGGACCGCGACCGGACCGCCGGCGGGGCCTGAGGGCCCGGCCGCCCGGGCGGCGGACGCCCCGGCGGCGCCCCCGCCGCGGTGTGTCACCATGGTCGCGTGGCCCCCCGCGGAGACGGACTGCTGAACCACGACCTCCTGCCGAACGAGAAGGGACCTCAGGACGCCTGCGGCGTCTTCGGGGTCTGGGCTCCCGGCGAGGAGGTCGCGAAGCTCACCTACTTCGGGCTGTACGCGCTGCAGCACCGCGGCCAGGAGTCCGCGGGCATCGCGACGTCGAACGGCGAGCAGCTCCTGGTCTACAAGGACATGGGGCTGGTCTCGCAGGTCTTCGACGAGACGGCGCTGAACGCCCTGCACGGCCACATCGCCGTCGGGCACGCGCGGTACTCGACGACCGGCGGCAGCACGTGGGAGAACGCGCAGCCGACCCTCGGCGCGACCGCCGGCGGCACCGTGGCCCTGGCCCACAACGGCAACCTCACCAACACGTCCGAGCTCGTGGACCTGGTCGCCGAGCGCTACGGCAACCAGCGCCGCGGCGAGCTCGCGCGGGGCAACACCACCGACACCGCGCTGGTGACCGCCCTGTTCGCCGGCGACGAGGACCACACGCTGGAGGCCACCGCGCTCGAGGTGCTGCCGCGGCTGCGGGGCGCCTTCAGCCTGGTGTGGATGGACGAGCACACGCTGTACGCCGCCCGCGACCCGCAGGGCGTGCGCCCGCTGGTGCTCGGGCGGCTGGAGCGCGGCTGGGTCGTCGCGTCCGAGACCCCGGCCCTCGACATCGTGGGCGCGTCGTTCGTCCGCGAGATCGAGCCGGGCGAGCTCGTCGCCATCGACGCGGACGGCCTGCGGACGCGCCGGTTCACCGAGAAGCAGCAGCGCGCCGGGTGCGTGTTCGAGTACGTGTACCTGGCCCGGCCGGACACCACGATCGCCGGCCGGTCCGTGCACGCCGCGCGCGTGGAGATGGGCCGGCGGCTCGCGGCGGAGCACCCCGTGGACGCCGACCTCGTCATCCCGGTGCCCGAGTCCGGGACGCCCGCCGCCGTCGGGTACGCGCAGGCCTCCGGGATCCCGTTCGGGCAGGGGCTGACCAAGAACGCCTACGTCGGCCGGACCTTCATCCAGCCGTCGCAGACGCTGCGCCAGCTGGGCATCCGGCTCAAGCTGAACCCGCTGCGCGAGGTCATCCGCGGCAAGCGCCTCGTCGTGGTCGACGACTCGATCGTCCGCGGCAACACCCAGCGCGCGCTCGTGCGGATGCTGCGCGAGGCCGGTGCCGCCGAGGTGCACGTGCGGATCAGCAGCCCGCCCGTGAAGTGGCCGTGCTTCTACGGCATCGACTTCGCGTCCCGCGCCGAGCTGATCGCCAACGGGCTCGCCGTCGAGGAGATCGGCGCCTCCCTCGGGGCCGACTCGCTCGGCTACATCTCCATGGACGGCATGATCGCCGCCACCGACCAGCCCGCGGCGCAGCTGTGCACCGCCTGCTTCACCGGGAGGTACCCCATCGAGCTGCCGTCGCAGGACCGACTCGGCAAGCACCTGCTGGAGCAGAACGAGCTGCCGCTCGGCGCCCCGGAGGACGGCCTGCTGAGCATCAGCCCCGCGACCGGTGGCGCGTCCGCGCTGGAGCACCCGTGACCGCCCCGGGCGCCGCGGGCGGCGTGACGTACGCGGCCGCCGGCGTCGACACCGAGGCCGGGGACCGCGCCGTCGAGCTGATGAAGGACGCCGTCCGGGCCACCCACGGCCCCGAGGTGCTGGGCGGCGTCGGCGGGTTCGCGGGCCTGTTCGACGCGTCCGCGCTCGTCGGCTACCGCCGGCCGCTGCTCGCGACGTCGACCGACGGCGTCGGCACGAAGGTCGCGATCGCGCAGGCGCTCGACGTGCACGACACGATCGGCTTCGACCTGGTCGGCATGGTGGTGGACGACATCGTCGTGGTCGGCGCCAAGCCGCTGTTCATGACGGACTACATCGCGTGCGGCCGGGTCGTCCCGGAGCGCATCGCGGACGTGGTGCGCGGCATCGCCGCGGCCTGCGCGGTCGCGGGCACGGCGCTGGTCGGCGGGGAGACCGCCGAGCACCCCGGGCTGCTCGGCCCCGACGAGTACGACGTGGCCGGCGCGGCGACGGGCGTGGTCGAGGCGGACGCGCTGCTCGGCCCCGAGCGGGTGCGGGCGGGCGACGTGCTGGTCGCCCTCGGGTCGTCGGGCCTGCACTCGAACGGCTACTCGCTGGTGCGGCGCGTCGTCGAGGTCGCCGGCTGGTCGCTGGACCGGGACGTCCCCGAGCTCGGCCGCACCCTCGGCGCGGAGCTGCTCGAGCCCACCCGCGTGTACGCCGCCGACTGCCTGTCGCTGGTCGAGCGCGCGGGCGGCGCGGTGCACGCCTTCAGCCACGTGACGGGCGGCGGGCTCGCCGCGAACGTCGCGCGCGTGCTGCCCGCCGGGCTGGTCGCGGACGTGCCGCGCGGGTCGTGGACGCTGCCGCCCGTGTTCTCGCTGGTGCAGGCCGCGGGCGGCGTGCCGTGGACCGACCTGGAGCGCACGCTGAACCTCGGCGTGGGCATGGTGGCCGTCGTCGACGCCGCGGGGGCCGACGCCCTGACGCGGCACGCCGCGGAGCTCGGGCTCACCGCCTGGCACCTCGGCGAGGTCCGCGCGCTCGACGCGGAGCGGGACACCGACGCGCTCGGACCGGACCTCGTGGCCGGGACGAAGGGCGTGCAGGGCGGCGCCGTGCGGCTCAGCGGGAGCTACCGCACGGCCTGACCGGCGGTCGGCGCGCACGCACGCGAGCCGCAGGCCGACGCCGTGCGCCGGTCCGGCGTCAGGCGGTCGAGGTCGGACCCGAGCACGGATCGGCGCCGCACACGTCGCGCGTGTGCGGCGCCGACCCGGATGCTGTCGGGTGCCGCGGTGCCCGCGGCGGCCGGTCTCACGCGCGGGGCGTGCGGGCCGGCCGGGGATTCAGCGCTCGTCCACCCAGCGAGGGGGGTACTCGTCACCCTCGTCGTCGGAGTCCTGGCGGCTGTCACCGACGAAGTCGTTGCCGCGGCCGGTGAGCTCCTGCTCCAGCGCGCGGTAGTTGGTGTCCGGGCTGAAGTACTTCAGCTCCCGGGCCACCTTCGTCTGCTTAGCCTTCTGACGGCCGCGCCCCATGGCATCGACCCCCTCTAACGTGGAAGCGGGGCGGCTCCGTGCTCACACGTGCGGCCCCGGGGTGCTGAATCGTCTGTTCGTGTCGCAACGGTACATGGTCCCGCGCCATTCCGACCACTCGCCCGGGGAGTGAGCCGGGTCGCACCCGGGCCGCTCCGGGACGCCGTCGCGCGGCCCGCGGCGGGCGTCCGGCGACGTCCCGCGGGGTGCCGGGGCCCCGGGTGCGGTGCCCCCGGGTACCGGCCGGCGGGCGTGCGGCCGCGCTGTGAGGTTCGCCACCGGTCGCGGTGGGTGAGGGAGCGTCGCGGCCGGGTCCCCGCCCTCACCCGCCGTGGGGCGGGCGCGGACGGCGGTCCCGCGAAGCCGCAGGTCGGGCCGTCGGCGTCCGGGGTGCCACCCGCGCGGACCAGCACGAACGGGTGAGCCGCGCCCCGGGGACGCCCCTCGTTCGGACCACCGTGTCGACGAGCAGTGCTGTCCAGAACGACCTAGAGTGTCCCAATAGTTACCGCTTGTCCGGAGATGGGACGTTGGTACTAGATGTCGGGAGTTCGGTCGTGACAGAGTCGTCGCGGTGGGGGCGCCAAGGGGGAAGCAGCGCCGTGTGGTCGTCCCCGGATCCGAGGTCGGGCGTGAGCCCGGTCCCGGTGTCGACGGCGGCCGGGTTCCCGACAGTTCGGACGACGGGCGAGCGAGCCGGTCGTCGTCACCAGGACAGCACCCCGGAGGTCTGACGTGTCCGCCCCGCACACCGAGAACGAAGTCCTGCTCACCCCGTCCGAGGTCGCCTCGCTCTTCCGCGTCGACCCCAAGACCGTGACCCGCTGGGCGAAGTCCGGCAAGCTCTCGTCGATCCGCACGCTCGGCGGCCACCGCCGGTACCGCGAGACCGAGGTCCGCGAGCTGCTCGGCGGCGTCCCCGGCCAGCGCGAGGGCGACGCCTGACGCCTGGCGTCTCCCGCCGCCCGCGCGGCGGCGGGATCCGCGGTGCCCGCACCGCCGTGTCCGGGAACCGCCGGAACGCCGGGCCGCGAGGCACGAGGGTGGTGCGGTGACGACGACGCTCCCGCAGGACGACCTGCCCACCTGGATCGACCGCGCGGTCGCGTACCGGGCGGTCAGCGGCCGCGACCCCCGCTACGACGGCCGCCTCTACCTCGGGGTGACCTCGACCGGCGTCTTCTGCCGGCCGTCCTGCCCCGCCCGCACCCCGCGGCAGGAGAACTGCCGCTACTACCGCTCGGCGGCCGCCGCCGTCGCCGCGGGCTTCCGGGCCTGCCGCCGGTGCCGCCCGGACGCCCTGCCGGGCACGCGCGAGTGGGACGGCCGCGCGGACCTCGCGGCGCAGGCGCTGCGGGCGATCGCGGCGGGCGTCGTGGACGAGTCCGGCGTGGAGGGCCTGGCCGAGCGCCTGCACGTCAGCGCACGGCACCTGCAGCGGGTGGTGGTCGCGGAGGTCGGGGCCGGGCCGGCGCAGATCGCCCGCAGCCGCCGGGCCCAGCTCGCCCGGCACCTGGTCGACGAGACCCGCCTGCCGATGGCCGACGTCGCGTTCGCGGCCGGCTTCGCGAGCGTCCGGCAGTTCAACGACGTCATGCGGGAGACCTTCGGCGCGACGCCCCGCGAGCTGCGCGCCCGCCGGCGCGGCCCCGCGCTGCCGGACGCGCGCACGCCCGTGGACCGGGCGGGGCTCGCGCTGCACCTGCGGCACCGC
>JAEWGQ010000298.1 GCA_023388235.1 Actinomycetes bacterium
GCCCGGGTCCCCGGCACCCGCGCAGCCCGCGACCCCGGCACCCGCCCAGCCCGCCGCGCACGCCCCCGCCCCGGAGCCGTCCCGCGAGCTGCGGGAGGCGCTCGGCGCCGTCCGCACCGAGGTCGGCCGCGCGGTCGTGGGCCAGGACGCCGCGGTGACCGGCCTGGTCATCGCCCTGCTGTGCCGCGGCCACGTGCTGCTCGAGGGCGTGCCGGGCGTCGCCAAGACGCTGCTCGTGCGCACGCTGTCCGCGGCGCTCGACCTGGACACCAAGCGCGTGCAGTTCACGCCGGACCTCATGCCCGGCGACGTCACCGGCTCGCTGGTCTACGACGCCCGGACCGCGGAGTTCTCGTTCCGCGAGGGGCCGGTGTTCACCAACCTCATGCTGGCGGACGAGATCAACCGCACGCCCCCGAAGACGCAGGCGTCCCTGCTGGAGGCGATGGAGGAGCGGCAGGTGTCCGTCGACGGCACGCCGCGCCCGCTGCCCGAGCCGTTCGTCGTGGTCGCCACCCAGAACCCCGTCGAGTACGAGGGCACGTACCCGCTGCCGGAGGCGCAGCTCGACCGGTTCCTGCTCAAGCTCACGCTGCCGCTGCCGGAGCGGGCCGACGAGGTCGAGGTGCTCGCGCGGCACGCCGCCGGGTTCGACCCGCGGGACCTGGCCCGCGCCGGGGTGCGGGCCGTGGCGGGGCGCGACGTCCTGGACCGCGCCCGCGCGGAGGTCGCGCGGGTGCAGGTCGCGCCCGAGGTGCTCGGCTACGTGGTCGACCTGGTGCGCGCCACGCGGCAGTCGCCGTCGCTGTCGCTCGGCGTGTCCCCGCGCGGGGCCACCGCGCTGCTCGCGACGTCCCGGGCGTGGGCCTGGCTGTCCGGGCGGCCGTACGTCACGCCGGACGACGTCAAGGCCCTGGCGCACCCGACGCTGCGGCACCGGGTGCAGCTGCGCGCCGAGGCCGAGCTCGAGGGCGTGACCGCCGAGTCGGTGCTGGACACCGTCCTGGCGTCCGTGCCGGTCCCCCGCTGAGGCGCCGGGCGTGACGATCACCTGGCGTGCCGTCGCGCTGACCGCGGTCGGCGTGCTGCCGGTGCTGCTGCTCCCGGTGCCGGGCACGGTGCTGGTGTGGGCGCTGCTGTGCGTCGCGGTGTGCGTGCTCGACGCGGCGCTGGCGGCCTCGCCGCGGGCGGTGGCGATCCGCCGGGAGACGACGGGGCCCGTGCGGCTGCACGAGCCCGCCCGGTCGCGGCTGACCCTCACGCACACCGGCGCCCGCCGGCTGCGCGCCCTGGTGCGGGACGCGTGGCAGCCGTCCGCGGGCGCCGTGCGCAACCGGCACGCCGTCGACCTGCCGCCCGGCGAGTCGCGGCACCTCGACACCCCGCTGCGGCCCGCCCGCCGGGGTGACCTGCGGGCCGACCGGGTCACCATCCGCACGGCCGGCCCGCTCGGGCTCGCCGGCCGGCAGGCGTCGTTCGACGTCCCCGGGGTGGTGCGGGTGCTGCCGGAGTTCGCCTCGCGGCGCCACCTGCCGAGCCGGCTGGCGCGCCTGCGCGAGATGGACGGCCGCGCGGCGGTGCAGGTGCGCGGGGCGGGCACCGAGTTCGACTCCCTGCGGGAGTACGTGATCGGCGACGACGTGCGGTCGATCGACTGGCGGGCGAGCGCGCGGCGGTCGGACGTCGTGGTGCGGACGTGGCGCCCCGAGCGCGACCGGCGGGTGCTGATCGTGCTCGACACGTCGCGGACCAGCGCCGCGCGGACGGGCGAGGAGCCGCGGCTCGACGCCTCCATCGAGGCGTCCCTGCTGCTCGCGGCCCTCGCCTCCCGCGCCGGCGACCGCGTGGAGCTGCTCGCCTACGACCGCACGGTGCGGGCCCGCGTCGCGGGCGTGTCCGGTCCCCGGCTGCTGCCCGCGCTGGCGGACGCGCTGTCGGGCGTCGAGCCCTCCCTGGTCGAGGCCGACTGGCCGGGCGTGGTCGCGCAGGTGCAGGAGCGCCTGTCCCAGCGCGCCCTGGTCGTGCTGCTGTCGGCGCTGGAGCCGGCCGCCGTCGAGCAGGGGCTGCTCGGCGTGGTCGACCAGCTCGCGGCCCGGCACCAGGTGGTGCTGGCGTCCGTGCGGGATCCCGAGACCGAGCGGCTGCGGGCCGGGCGCGAGGACGTCGCCGCGCTGTTCGACGCCGCCGCGGCGGAGCGCACCGAGCTGGAGCGTGCGGCGGTGGCGCTGCGGCTGCGCGGGCGCGGCGTCGAGGTGGTCGACGCGCTGCCCGACGACCTGGCGCCGCGGCTGGCCGACACGTACCTGGCGCTGAAGGCCGCCGGGCGGCTGTAGCCGGGTCCGGCCCGGCCCTGTGGGTGGCGGGCCGTACGGTGGCGCCGTGACCGACCGGATCAGCACCCGCGGCCTCGGGCGCGCGCTGCTCGCCCGCCAGCACCTGCTGGACCGCACCGCCGGGCGGGCCGAGGACGTGGTGGCGCACCTCGTCGCGCTGCAGTCGCAGAACCCGACCTCCGCGTACCTCGCCCTGCACGCCCGCGTCGCGGCGTTCGCGCACGCGGACCTCGCGGAGCCGATGCTGGAGCGCCGCGTGGGCCGCCTGGCGCTGCTGCGGGACACGGTGCACCTCGTCACCGCGGCGGACGCCCTCGCCGTCTGGCCGCTGCTCGCCCCGACGCTGCGGCGGCACCTGACCGGGCACCCGACGGCCGGCCCGACGCTGCGGCAGGTCGACCTGGACGAGCTCGCCCGGGTCGCGCGCGACGTGCTGGCGGCCGACGGCCCGCTGACGGCGACGGCGCTGGGCGAGCGGCTGGCGCGCACCTGGCCGGGCCTGGAC
>JAEWGQ010000313.1 GCA_023388235.1 Actinomycetes bacterium
CGGTGCTGCTGGTGGACGCCGCGCAGGGCATCGAGGCGCAGACGCTCGCGAACCTGTACCTGGCGCTCGAGAACGACCTGCAGGTCATCCCGGTGCTGAACAAGATCGACCTGCCGGCGGCGCAGCCGGAGAAGTACGCGGAGGAGCTCGCCGGGCTCATCGGCGGCGACCCGGCCGACTGCCTGCGCGTGTCCGGCAAGACGGGTGAGGGCGTCGAGGCGCTGCTGGACCGGATCGTCGAGCTGATCCCGCCGCCGACGGGCGACCCCGACGCGCCGGCGCGCGCGATGATCTTCGACTCCGTGTACGACACGTACCGCGGCGTCGTGACGTACGTGCGGGTCAAGGACGGCAACCTCAACCCGCGCGAGCGGATCGCGATGATGTCGACCCGCGCGACCCACGAGCTGCTGGAGATCGGCGTCATCTCCCCGGAGCCGGTCCCGACGAGCGGCCTGGGCGTCGGCGAGGTCGGCTACCTCATCACCGGCGTGAAGGACGTGCGCCAGTCGAAGGTCGGCGACACGGTGACGAACGCCGCGAAGCCGGCGGCCGAGGCGCTGGGGGGCTACTCCGACCCGAAGCCGATGGTGTTCTCGGGCCTGTACCCGATCGACGGCTCCGACTACCCGGCGCTGCGCGACGCGCTCGACAAGCTCAAGCTGAACGACGCCGCCCTGAACTACGAGCCGGAGACCTCGGTCGCCCTCGGGTTCGGGTTCCGCGTCGGGTTCCTCGGCCTGCTGCACCTCGAGATCATCCGGGAGCGGCTGGAGCGCGAGTTCGGCCTCGACCTGATCTCCACGGCGCCGAACGTGGTCTACGAGGTCACGATGGAGGACCGCACGGTCGTCACCGTGACGAACCCGAGCGAGTTCCCCGGGGGCAAGATCCGCGAGGTGCGCGAGCCGGTCGTGAAGTCCACGATCCTGGCGCCGAGCGAGTTCATCGGCGCGATCATGGAGCTCTGCCAGGGCAAGCGCGGCGAGCTGCAGGGCATGGACTACCTGTCCGAGGACCGCGTCGAGATGCGGTACACGCTGCCGCTCGCCGAGATCGTGTTCGACTTCTTCGACCAGCTGAAGTCCCGCACCCGCGGCTACGCGAGCCTCGACTACGAGCCCCTCGGCGAGCAGGTGGCCGACCTGGTGAAGGTCGACATCCTGCTGCAGGGCGAGCAGGTCGACGCCTTCAGCTCGATCGTGCACAAGGACAAGGCGTACGCGTACGGCGTGATGATGGCGTCCAAGCTCAAGGACCTGATCCCGCGCCAGCAGTTCGAGGTGCCGATCCAGGCCGCCGTCGGCTCGCGCGTCATCGCCCGCGAGACGATCCGCGCGATGCGCAAGGACGTCCTCGCCAAGTGCTACGGCGGCGACATCACCCGCAAGCGCAAGCTGCTGGAGAAGCAGAAGGAGGGCAAGAAGCGCATGAAGACCATCGGCCGGGTCGACGTGCCGCAGGAGGCCTTCATCGCCGCGCTGTCGTCCGACGCGGGCGGCGGCAAGGACGCCAAGGACGCGAAGAAGAAGTGAGCCCGGCCCTCCCGGACGGCGACGCCGCACCCGCGGACGGCGCCCTCCCGGACACGGTGCGCGCCGGGGCCGCGGACCGCGGCTTCGGGGTGTACCTGCACGTGCCGTTCTGCACGGTGCGCTGCGGGTACTGCGACTTCAACACGTACACGGCCACCGAGCTCGGCGGCGGGGCGAGCCAGGTGTCGTACGCCGACACGGCGCTGGCCGAGGTCGCGCTCGGGGCGCGGGTGCTGCGCGACGCCGGGCTGCCGGAGCGGCCGGTCGCCACGGTGTTCGTCGGCGGCGGCACCCCGACGGTGCTCCCGCCGGGGGACCTGGTGCGGATGCTCGACGGCGTCCGCGACGCGTGGGGCCTGGCGCCCGGCGCGGAGGTGACGACCGAGGCGAACCCCGACTCCGTGACGCCGGAGTCGCTGGCGGCGCTCGCGCGCGGCGGGTTCACCCGGGTCTCGTTCGGGATGCAGTCGGCGGTGCCGCACGTGCTCGCGACGCTGGACCGCACGCACGACCCGCGGCGGATCCCCGACGTCGTGCGGTGGGCGCGGGACGCGGGCCTCGCGGTGTCCCTGGACCTGATCTACGGGACGCCGGGGGAGTCGCTCGGCGACTGGCGCGCGTCCGTCGAGGCCGCGCTGGCGACCGGCGTGGACCACGTGTCGGCGTACGCCCTGGTGGTCGAGGCGGGGACGCGGATGGCGGTGCAGGTGCGCCGCGGCGAGCTCGCGCTGCCCGACGAGGACGACCAGGCCGCCAAGTACGAGCTGGCCGACGACCTGCTGACCGAGGCCGGCCTGCACTGGTACGAGGTGAGCAACTGGGCGCGCACGCCCGCCGACGCGTGCCGGCACAACCTCGCGTACTGGCGGAACGACGACTGGTGGGGGATCGGCCCCGGGGCGCACAGCCACGTCGGCGGCGTCCGGTGGTGGAACGTCAAGCACCCGCGCGCGTACGCCGCCCGGCTGGCCGAGGGCGTCAGCCCGGCCGCGGGCCGCGAGACGGTGGCCGACGAGGCCGCGCGGCTCGAGCGCGTCATGCTCGGCGTGCGGCTCGGCGAGGGGCTCCCGCTCGACGCCCTGAGCGCCCGTGCCCGGGCCGAGGTCGGCGCGCTCGTCGCGGACGGGCTGGTCGACGGC
>JAEWGQ010000336.1 GCA_023388235.1 Actinomycetes bacterium
GCACCGGCATCCCCGAGACGCTGCTGAGCCAGCACCTGCCCGAGCAGTACGCCCGCGTGCGCGCCGGGGCCCTGACCCCGGACCCGCGCGAGCTGGTGGTGGACAAGGTCCGCGACGCGCTCCGGCCGTACGCCGCGGCGTGCTTCCCGGCCCTGGTCCCCACGGCCTGACCGCGCCCGGGCGACCCGGGCCGCCCGGGCGGGCGCCCGACCGGGGCGCCCGATCGGCGCGTGAGGGGAGGGTTCTGCCGGGACACGCCGAGCGTGTCGGGCAGAACCCTCCCCTCAGCGCGGCCGGACGGGGCAGGGGCGGGCCCGACGGGGCAAGGGCGGGCGCGGGTCAGCGCGCCGGCTTGGGCTCCGGGACGGGCTCCGTGCCGGACGCGCGCGCCGCGCGCTGGGCCTCCCGCGCCTCGGCCTGCCGCGCCGCCTCCGCGCCGGACGCGATCTCGGCGCGGACGTGCTCCGGCCCGTACCCGAAGGCGTCCACGAGGTCCTGCGCGTGCGGCCGCAGGCGCAGCAGCAGCCGCTCGATGTAGGACGTGACGGTCCGGGCGCGCCCGGCGGACAGCCGGCCGTTGACCAGGTACCAGGCCAGGTGCCGCTCGACGAGGGTCAGCCCGAACAGGTCGCGCAGCCAGGTGAGCACCTGCCGGGTGCCGGCGTCGGGGACGGTGTCGAGCGCGCGGGTGAACGCCTCCCACTGCAGCAGCTCGGCGTGGGCGCGGGCGGCCTCGACGAGCTCGTGCTGGTGGGCGTCGAACAGCTGGGCCGCGACCTCGGGGGTGGCCTTCCGGGCGGGGCGCAGGGCCTGCGCGAGCTCGGCGACCATCGTCGCGACCCGGTCGGCCAGCAGGTCCCGCTGGGTGTGCGGGTCGCGGAGCTGGCCGGCGGACCGGCGGGCGTCCCCGGCGTCGACGAGGGTCTGCGCGGCCCGCGCCAGCGGCATCCGGTGCAGCGCGGCGTCCGCGGCCTTCCCGGCGACGAGCCGGGCGATGACCGCGGGGTCGCCGCCGACCTGCTGGCCGTACCGGGTGAGCAGCCGCTTGCCGACGAGCTGGTAGAGCACGGTGTTGTCGCCCTCGAACGTCACGTACACGTCGAGGTCCGCGCGCAGCGAGGTCAGCCGGTTGGCGGTGAGGAACCCGGCGCCGCCGCAGGCCTCGCGCGCGGTCTGCAGGGTGTGCAGCGCGTGCCAGGTGGACGTCGGCTTGAGGGCGGCCGCGAGGGTCTCGAGCTCCTCGCGCGAGTCCGGGGTGTCGTCGCGGCCGGAGAACACGCCGTCGAACGCGGACAGCAGGTGCTCGTGCGCGAAGGTCGCGGCGTAGGTCTCGGCGAGCAGGGGCAGCAGCCGCCGGCGGTGCTCGGCGTAGTCGAGCAGCACGACCTCGTCCGTCGGGGAGGCGCCGGCGAACTGGCGGCGCTGGTTGCCGTACGTCACGGCGATCACGAGGGCGATCTTGGCGGCGTTCACCGCGGCGCCGTCCAGCGACACCCGGCCCTGCACGAGGGTGCCCAGCATGGTGAAGAACCGCCGCCCGGGGCTGGCGATCGGCGAGCTGTAGGTGCCGTCCGCCGCGACCGAGCCGTACCGGTCGAGCAGGTCGGCACGGGGCACGCGGACGTGGTCGAACCAGAGCCGTCCGTTGTCGATGCCGTTCAGCCCGCCCTTGAGGCCGTCGTCCTCGCCGCCGACGCCGGGCAGGAACTCGCCGGTGGCGGCGTCCCGGATCGGCACGTAGAACGCGTGCACCCCGTGGTTCACCGGGTGCCGGTCGCCGGGTCCCTGCGTGACGAGCTGCGCGAACACGACGGCGGCGGTCCCGTGCTGGCCGGCGTTGCCGAGGTAGTCCTTCCACGCCGCGCGGTACGGCGTGTGGACGACGAACTCCTCGGTGGCGGGGTCGTAGGTCGCGGTGGTGCCGATGCTCGCGACGTCGGACCCGTGCCCGGTCTCGGTCATCGCGAACGCCCCGGGGACGGCGATGGTCATGGCGTCGGGCAGCAGCCGCTCGTGGTGGTCGGCCGTGCCGAGGTGCAGGATCGCGGACGCGAACAGCCCCCACTGCACGCCCGCCTTGATCTGCAGGGACGGGTCGGCGACGACGAGCTCCTCGAACCGGGCGAGGTAGCCGCCGTGGTCGTCGGCGCCCCCGAGCGCGGACGGGAAGGCGCGCAGCACGTCGCCCTCGGCCTCCAGCATCCGCAGCTGCTCGAGCACCCGGGTGCGGTGCTCGGCGACGGGGAGCCCCTCGATCTTCTGGAACCGCGGGTCGGCGACCAGCGCGCGGGCGCCGCGCCGCAGCTCGGCGTAGGGGCCGAGCAGCAGGTCCGTGAGCGCGGCGACGTCGGTGCGCGGCTCGCCGGGGTCGGGCGCCGCGTGCCCGCCGCCGGACGGGCGGACGGTGGCGGTCGGGTGGGTCGCGGGGCCGGCCGTGGGCCGGGGCGCGGTGGTGGTCATCGGGGCTCCCCTGGTGTCGGTGCGTCGTCGTCGGCGCGGGACGGGTCGGGCTGGGTGGTGCCGGACGCGGCGGTGCCGCGGGCGGTGCGGGACAGGACGCCGACGGGGCCGGCCCACAGCCAGGCGGCGACGCGGGCGGCGACGTCCTGGCG
>JAEWGQ010000355.1 GCA_023388235.1 Actinomycetes bacterium
CCGACGACGCGCGGGATGAGCATCGACACGGGCTGGCCGAGCATGGCCGCCTCGGCCTCGATGCCGCCGACGCCCCAGCCGAGCACGCCGAGGCCGTTGACCATCGTCGTGTGCGAGTCGGTGCCGACGCACGTGTCGGGGTAGGCGACCTGCTCGCCGTCGACCTCGCGCACCATGACCGTGCGGGCGAGGTGCTCGATGTTGACCTGGTGGACGATGCCGGTGCCCGGCGGCACGACCTTGAAGTCGTCGAAGGCGGTCTGGCCCCAGCGCAGGAACTGGTAGCGCTCCTTGTTGCGCTGGTACTCGATCTCGACGTTGCGCTCGAAGGCGTCGGCGCGGCCGAAGACGTCGATGATGACCGAGTGGTCGATGACGAGCTCGGCGGGGGCGAGCGGGTTGATCCGGGCCGGGTCGCCGCCGAGGTCGGCGACGGCCTCGCGCATCGTGGCGAGGTCGACGACGCACGGGACACCGGTGAAGTCCTGCATGATGACGCGCGCCGGCGTGAACTGGATCTCCGTGTCGGGCTCGGCGTTCTCGTCCCACGAGCCGAGCGCACGGATGTGGTCGGCGGTGATGTTGGCGCCGTCCTCGGTGCGCAGCAGGTTCTCGAGGAGCACCTTGAGGCTGTACGGGAGGGTCTCGTGGCCCTCGACCCCGGCGAGCCGGAAGACCTCGTAGGACTTCTCACCGACCTCGAGGGGTCCCTTGGCCTTGAAGCTGTCGATGCTGCCCACGTCGGGCTCCTTCCAGCAACTCTGTTGGATGTCGCAGTGCGCGATTTATCTTGACGTCAAGATATATCTTGCCACACGGGTGCGTGGCCCGGTCCGCCCGTGTCCACGAGGTGGTGACTCGAGGTGGTGGCTCCAGGTGGTGGCTCGCTGCCCCGTACCCGGTGCGGCCCGGCCGTCTGCGCCCATCTTCGTCGCTCGCCCCCGCGTTGTCTGCCCCGGGGTGTCTGGCCGGGGTGTCTGGCCGGGGTGTCTGGCTCGGGTGGCGGACCTCGCGGGGCGCGGCGCTGCCACGGCGTCCCGCGGCGTCGTCAGGCCGGTCGCCGCTCCAGCACCGCGATGCACTCGACGTGGTGGGTCATCGGGAAGGCGTCCCAGCCCTCCAGGGAGGTCATCGTGTACCCGTGCTCGGCAGCCTGTCGCACGTCACGCGCGAGCGCGGCCGGGTCGCACGCGACGTACACGACGCGTCGGGGCGCGACCTGCGCGAGCAGGGCCATGACCTCCTTGCCGGCGCCGGTGCGAGGCGGGTCGAGGACGGCGAGGTCGGCGGTGACGCCCTGGCGCACGAGCGAGCGCAGCTCGCGGTCGACGCGGGCGGCGCGCCACTCGACGTTCGCGAGGTGCTCGGTGTTGCGCTCGCCGTTGGCGACGGCGACGGCGTCGCCCTCGACACCGAGGACGACGCCGTCCCGCTCGACGAGCTCGCCGAGACGCATCGTGAACAGGCCGGAGCCGGCGTAGAGGTCGAGCACCCGGTCGCCGGGGCCGGCCCCGAGCAGGTCGACGACCCGGGACAGGAACGTCGAGGCCGCGCCGGGGTGCACCTGCCAGAAGCCCCGCGCCGCGACGACGTACTCGCCCTCCCAGTCACCCTGGCGCACGAGCTCGCCGACGAGACCGCCGACCGGTCCCTTCGGCGTCTCGGACCAGTCGGTGCCCTTTCCCTCGGCGCCGGCCGGGACCGGCACGAGCACCGGCTCGTCGGGGTGCACGGCGTCGATGACGTCGACGGACGCGCACCCCTCCCACTCGGTGTCGAGCACGCCCGATGCGATGACGCCCTCGGTCGCGATGAGGCAGTCGTCGATGCGCACGACCTCCCGGGAGCGGTGCGCCCGCAGTCCCGCGCGCTCCTCCGCGTCGACCGCGAACTCGACGCGGGTGCGCCACCGCAGCCCGTCGGCGTCGCCGGGGACGGGACGCACCTCGACGTCGACGTCGGGCATGCGGGCGACGCGGGCGAACTGCTCGCGCACGACGTCGGCCTTGAGCCGGCGCTGCGCCTCGACGTCGACGTGCTGGAAGTCGCACCCGCCACAGAGCCCGGGCCCCGCGAAGCGGCACGGGGCCGCCACCCGGTCCGGCGACGCCTCGAGCACCTCGACCGCGTCCGCGCGCCAGAACCGCGCCGTCGCGCCGGTCTCGGTCAGCCGGGCCCGCACCCGCTCGCCCGGCAGGGCGTGCCGCACGAACACGACCCGCCCCGGCCCGTCCTCGCCCGGGGTCCGCAGCCGCGCGACGCAGTGCCCGCCGTGGGCCACCGGGCCGACCTCGAGCTCCACCACGTCGCCGGGCACGCGCGCCTCAGAGGCCACGAGAGGTCGTCCTGCGCACGTGCTCCTCCATACCGGTCTGACCCTCCGTCGACGCGAGCTGCCACGGGACGGACGCCACGACGACGCCCGGCGTGAACAGCAGCCGGCCCTTGAGCCGCAGGGCGCTCTGGTTGTGCAGCAGCTGCTCCCACCAGTGGCCCACGACGTACTCGGGGATGTACACGACCACCAGGTCCCGCGGGCTCTCCCGCCGGATGGAGCGGACGTAGGTGATGATCGGCCGCGTGATCTCGCGGAACGGCGAGTCCAGGATGCGCAGCGGCACCGGCAGGTCCATCGCCTCCCACTGGTCGCGGAGCGCCTGGGCGTCCTCGAGGTCCACGCCGACCGTCACGGCCTCGATCGTGTGCGGCCGGGACGCGCGCGCGTACGCCAGCGCCCGCATGGTCGGCCGGTGCAGGTGCGAGACCAGCACGATCGCGTGCACCCGGCTGGGCAGCGCGCGGGCGGCCGCCGGGTCCGCGCCCAGCGCGAGCTCGGCGCGGACGGCGTCGTAGTGCCGCCGGATCCCCTGCATCCCGATGAACACGACGATCATCGCGAGGATGGCGATCCACGCGCCGTGCGTGAACTTCGTGGCGAGGACGATCAGCAGCACCGTGGCCGTCATGCCGAAGCCGATCGCGTTGATCACCCGCGACCGCGTCATCTGCCGGCGGCGCGCCGGGTCGGGCTCCGTGCGCAGCTCGCGCGTCCAGTGCTTGATCATGCCGAGCTGCGACAGCGTGAACGACACGAAGACGCCGACGATGTACAGCTGGATCAGGCGCGTGACCTGCGCGTCGAAGGCGACGATCAGCGCGATCGCGCCGAGGGCCAGCGCCACGATGCCGTTGGAGAACGCGAGCCGGTCGCCGCGGGTGTGCAGCTGGCGCGGCAGGTACCCGTCCTTCGCGAGGATCGAGCCGAGCACGGGGAAGCCGTTGAACGCGGTGTTCGCGGCGAGCACGAGGATGAGGCCGGTGACGACCGCGACCAGGTAGAACGCCGGCGGGAACGCGTGGAAGATCGTCTGCGCGAGCTGCCCGATCACCGGGTCCTGCACGTAGTCCTCGCCCACGGGCACGCCGTCGCGCAGCAGCTGGGTCGCCGGGTCCTCCACGTAGTGCACCCCGGTGATCCGGGCCAGCGTGAGGATCGACATGATGAGGAACACCGACAGGCTGCCGAGCAGCAGCAGCGTCGTCGCGGCGTTCTTCGACTTCGGCTTCCGGAAGGACGGCACGCCGTTGCTGATGGCCTCGACGCCGGTCAGCGCGGCCGACCCGGACGCGAACGCCCGCAGCACCAGGAACGCCCCGGCGGCGCCGGCCAGGCCCTGGTCGAAGCCCTCGGCCGGCACGATGGTCAGGTCGTGCGACGCGGCCTGCTGCAGGTCGCCCGTGAGGTACTGGACGAACCCGAAGACCGCGGTCGAGCCCACGGCGACCATGAAGAGGTACACCGGGATCGCGAACGCGGTGCCGGACTCCTTCACGCCGCGCAGGTTCGCGAGGGTCAGCAGCACGACGATGCCGACAGCGACCACCGTCTCGTGCCCCCGCAGCGCCGGGATCGCCGACGCCGCGTACTGCGTCCCGGAGGACACCGACACGGCCACGGTGAGCACGTAGTCCACCAGGAGCGCGCTCGCGACGGTGACGCCCGCCTTCGGCCCGAGGTTCACCGTGGCGACCTCGTAGTCACCGCCGCCCGACGGGTACGCGTGCACGTTCTGCCGGTAGGAGGCGATGACGGTCACCATGACGACGGCGACCGCCAGCCCGACCCACGGCGAGATCACCGTCGCGCTCACGCCGGCGAGGGCGAGCGTCAGCAGCACCTCGTCGGGGGCGTAGGCGACCGACGACAGCGCGTCCGAGGCGAAGATGGGGAGGGCGATCCGCTTGGGCAGCAGGGTGTGCCCCAGGTTCTCGCTGCGGACCGGTCGGCCCAGCAGCAAGCGTTTGGCGGCATCCGCGAGATCCGGCACGAGGGACCATGCTAGGCGCACCCGGGGCCGATCGCGCCACCGCACCCCCGGCGGGTGTCCCGGACCCCGCCGGGGGTATAGCGTTCCGCGTCGTGCACTTCGTCATCATGGGCTGCGGCCGGGCCGGCGCCACGCTCGCGCAGTCGCTCGAGAGCCACGGCCACTCGGTCGCGGTGATCGACCAGAACCCCGACTCGTTCCGCCGGCTCGACGCCGACTTCGCGGGCAGCAAGGTCACCGGGCTCGGCTTCGACCGGGACGTGCTGCGGCAGGCGGGCATCGACGACGCCTTCGGCTTCGCGGCGGTGTCCGACGGCGACAACTCGAACATCCTGGCCGCGCGCGTCGTGCGCGAGACGTTCGGGGTGGAGAACGTCGTCGCCCGGATCTACGACCCGCACCGCGCGGAGATCTACCAGCGCCTCGGCATCCCCACGGTCGCGACGGTCCGGTGGACCGCCGACCAGGTGCTCCGGCGCCTGCTGCCGATGGGCGCGACCAGCCAGTTCACGGACGCCTCCGGGCACGTCGTGCTGTCCGAGGTCGACGTGCACGAGGGCTGGCGCGGCAAGCCGCTGCGCGTCCTCGAGGAGGCGACCGGCGCCCGCGTGGCCTACCTGACCCGCTACGGCGACGGCCTGCTGCCGGACGCCCAGACCGTGCTCCAGGAGAACGACATCGTGCACCTGCTCATGCACGCGGACGACACCGCGGCCGTCGAGCGCGTCCTCACCGTCGCCCCGGAGGTGCAGGCATGAGGGTCGTCATCGCCGGCGCCGGCTCCGTCGGCCGGTCCATCGCCCGCGAGCTGCTCGCGAACGGCCACGAGATCACCCTGATCGACCGCCAGCCGTCCGCCATGCGGGTGGCGCAGGTCGCCGACGCGGACTGGCTGCTGGCCGACGCGTGCGAGCTGCCGACGCTCACGCAGGCCCGCACCGACGAGTGCGACGTGGTCGTGGCCGCGACCGGCGACGACAAGGCCAACCTCGTCATCTCGCTGCTCGCGAAGACCGAGTACGGCGTGCCGCGCACCGTCGCCCGGGTGAACAACCCGAAGAACGAGTGGATGTTCGACGAGGCCTGGGGCGTCGACGTCGCGGTCTCCACCCCGCGCATCATGACGGCGATGATCGAGGAGGCCGTCTCCGTCGGCGACCTGGTGCGGATCTTCACGTTCCACCAGTCCGGCGCGGACATCCTCGAGCTCACGCTGCCGGACGAGTCGCCGCTGGCCGGCCGGCTGGTCGGTCAGATCGAGTGGCCCGCCGACACGGTGCTCGCGTGCGTGGTGCGCGACGACCGCCCGTTCTCCCCCAGCGGCGACGACACCCTGGAGGCCGGCGACGAGCTGCTGTTCGTCACGGGGCGGGACGGGTCCGAGGCGGCGCTGGCGGAGCTGCTGTCGACCCGCGCACCAGGAGCCAGCTGAACCAGAGCACGAGCGCGGTCAGCGGCACGCCCATGACGAGCTTCGCCGTGCCCAGCCACGCCACCTGACCGGCGGCCCACAGCGGCACCTGCACCGCCAGGCGCAGCGCGAACATGGCCGCCCACAGCCACGTGACCAGGGCGTACCGGCGCCGCAGCACGGGGTCGGTGCGCCACGCGGCGGCGCCCGCCCACGAGCCGCCCGCCGACAGCGGGCCGTCGGACCGGAACAGCCCGACGACCACGCCGACCAGGGGCCAGCGGACCAGCACCGACGCGACGAACGCCAGCAGGAAGGCGACGTTCGTCAGCAGGCCCCAGGCGAAGTAGTCCTCGGCGCGCCCGGAGCGCCACGCCCACAGCACGCCGATGCCGACGCCCACGACGCCGGACAGCGCCTGCGTCAGCGGGCTGCGCTGCACGAGGCGGGCGACGACCGTGACCAGCGCGGTCGCGGCGGCGGCGACGAGCGCCGGCGTCAGGCGCTGCCCCGCGGCGACGAACACCACGACGAACACCAGCCCGGGCGCGACGGACTCGACCGCCCCGCGCACGCCCCCGACGGCCTCGGCCAGGGAGAACTCGTCGGCGCCGATCGCGCGCATCCCGCGGGCCGGGCCGGCGCCCTCCGCGGCGGAGGACGTCGTCGGCTCACTCACCGGGCCGGGGCCGCAGCTGGTAGCGGGGGTTGAACATCGAGCGCCGGCCCTCGCGGGAGCACACCAGGCCCTCGACCTTGAGGCGGCGGCCGGGCTCGATGCCGGCGATCGCGCGCCGGCCGAGCCACACGAGCACCACGGTGCCGGAGCCGTCGTACAGCTCGGCCTCCAGCGCGGGCACGCCCTGGCGCGGCCGCAGCACGACCGAGCGGATCACGCCGGACACCTTCGCGCGGCGGCGGTCGGAGGCGAGGCCCACCGGCGTGCAGCCGGTGGCGCGCACGGCGTCCGCGCGCTCCTCGACGGCCTCGATCTCCTCCTGCGAGGCGACGGCCCGGCGCAGGTGCTCGCGCAGCGAGGTGGGCATGTCAGTGGATCTCCGTGATCTCCGGCCCGCGCTTGAGCGGGTCGAACGACGGGCTGGCCGGGGCGGGGGCCGCGGGCGCGGCGCCGTCGGCCTGGGTCGGCAGCCGCAGCGCCAGCAGGTCGCGCGGGGGGCGCGCCTCGGTGCCGCGCACCACGACGGTGCGGCGGAACAGGTCCTCGAGCCGGCCCGCGGCCTCCTCGTCGACCGCCGCGCGGCCGGTGATGACGCCGCGCAGGAACCAGCGGGGGCCGTCCACGCCGATGAACCGGGCCGGGCGGTGCCCGGTGCGGCCCTCGGGGGTCCGCACGGGCAGGCGCGCCAGGAGCTCGCGGCCGAACGGGCCGGGGACGTCGTCGACGGCGCCGCCCTGCTTGCGCACGGACTCGCCGATCTCCTCGCGGATCTCGTCCCAGATCCCCTCGGTGCGCGGCGCGGCGAACGCCTGCATCTGCAGGGTCGACCCGTCGAGCGTCACGCCCACGGCGGTGACGACGTCGGTCTTCTTGTCGATCTCCATCCGGAGCTCCATGCCGTTGACGCCCGGCAGCCGCAGGGCCCCGAGGTCGACGCGCGGGCCGGGCGGCACGTCGTCCGCCGCGTCCCACGGCCCGGCGGAGCGGTCGCCGGCCGCGGTGGTCGCGGGGTCGCCGGCCACCTCGGCCGGCGCCTCGGACGCTGCCGCGTCGGCCGTCTGCTCCAGGGTCTCGTCCTGGGCGGTGCCGTCCTTCGCACCGCGCCGGAATAGCGCCACCCTCAGTCCCTTCCCCGGGTCGCCCGCCGCGCGGGCACGTACACGTCCACAGTAGTCCGCCCGGTGCGGTGCACCTAGCGGGCCCCGCCCGCGCGCCAGCCGCCGGACGACCCGAAGCCGCCCGTGCCCCGCACGGAGTCCGGCAGCTCGTCGGCCTCGACGAACGCCGCGCGCTCCACCCGCTGGATGACGAGCTGCGCGACCCGGTCGCCGCGGTGCAGCACCACGGGCTCCCGGGCGTCGGTGTTGAGCAGGGTGACGGCGATCTCGCCCCGGTAGCCGGCGTCGACCGTCCCCGGCGCGTTCACGATGGTCAGGCCGTGCCGGGCCGCCAGGCCGGAGCGCGGGTGCACGAAGGCGGCGTAGCCCTCCGGCAGCGCGATCGCCAGGCCGGTCGGGACGGTGACCCGCTCCCCCGGCGCGATGGTGGCGTCCACCCGGGTCACCAGGTCCGCGCCGGCGTCGCCCGGGTGCGCGTACGCGGGGACGGGCACGCCCTCGTCCAGGCGGCGCAGCAGGACGGTGAGCGTCGGCGCGGCGGCGGGGTCGCTGGTGGTGTCGTCGGTGCTCGTCACGGGGCCCGACCCTACCGGCCGCGGGTGGGATGCTGGGACGGTGCAGACCACGACCTCCCCGTTCGACGAGCGCCTGTGGCCCTCCCCCGCGGCCTGGCTGGCCGTGCCGGCGCTCGGCGTCATGCTCGGCATCGTCCTGTGGCCGCTCGGGACCACCGCCGGGATCGCCGGCGGCCTGGCCGGGCTCGCCGCGGCCGGGACCGCCGCGGTCCTGTCGGCGACGCGCGTGCGGGTCGCCGGCGGCGAGCTGCACGCCGGCGC
>JAEWGQ010000389.1 GCA_023388235.1 Actinomycetes bacterium
GTGGTCCGGCCAGCCGCGACGACGATGACATCCGCCACGACATCGTCGGGGCTCAGTGCGACATCGAGCAGCGGGGCGTGCTCGTCGTAGGCGTCGATCAGGTCCGCGCGCAGGCCGTGGGTCGCCCGCGCGGACTCCCCGTCAACGCGGCCGACGAGTTGGAGGCGTGACGACGTGGGGAGCACCCGCCGCTCGATGAGCTGCGTGCACACCTGTCGCCCGACATCTCCGGCCGCCCCCAGCACCGCCACGTCCATCTTCGGAGACTAGGGGCCGCACGTGAACCTGGCGTTTCGGACGACGTCGATGCCCGATACGGTCCCCTCGTGACCACACGCCTCGACACCCCTGCGTCCGTCCTCGCTGTGAGCCGCAGCCCTCTGCACGCGTTCAGCAAGGTGACACAGCCCGAGGTGCGGCTCGCCGCGGGCGTCGGCATCGAAGGTGACGCACATGCGGGCAAGGACGTCCAGCACCTCTTCCGTCGGACCGCCGAGCCGCCGCCAAACCTCCGCCAGGTCCACCTGATCCACGCCGAGCTCTTCGACGAGCTGGCCCCCGCGGGATTCACCGTCAACCCCGGCGAGCTCGGGGAGAACATCACCACCCGAGGCGTGGACCTGCTGTCGCTGCCGCGCGGCACCCGGCTGCACCTCGGGGAGCGTGCCGTGGTCGAGCTCACCGGCCTGCGCAACCCGTGCAAGCAGATCGACGGCTTCCAGAGCGGTCTGATGCGTCTGCTCGTCGGACGGGCGGCCGACGGCACGATCGTCCGCAAGGCCGGCGTGATGAGCATCGTGCTGGTCAGCGGCATCGTCCGCCCCGACGACACCATCGGCGTGGAACTCCCCGACGGCGCCCACGAGGCCCTCGCCCCGGTGTGACCACGTCACCCCGCGGAAGCGCCAAGCGCGCTGAGGCTGTGCGCACTGACACTCGGGACACGAGACGCGGAGCTCTACTCCCGATCGATCACCCGGAAGAGTGCCGCCGCGTACCAGCCCTCTCCCGCTGAACTACTCAACGTCGCCTGGACACCTGACTCCGGCACCGCTATCAGAGTGCTGATCGCCGGATCGGCGCCGGTGGGACACGCAACCTCAACAGGTTCGAAGGCGTCTACGGGCTGCGTGGCCTCGAGCCGGTACGAGTCAGGGCCATCACAGAGCAGCACGACGGCGTAGCCCCCTTCGGCCAGGGCGCTGCTCACCGCCCCCGTGTCCGGGGCCGAGCCACATGAGAAGTTCACCATCTCCGAGGCGTCAGGTGGTGTCGCGCATCGTGAGTGCAATCCTGGGCCCCCCAAACCTGCGAACTCTGTGGCTCCCAGTTCGTCAAGCGTGGGTCTCTCGACGCGGGGCATACAAGCTCCGATCAGCAGCGTCGCCACAATGATCAGAACCCAATTGCACCACCGAAGGGTCATTACCCGTCCCAATCCGAGTACCCGATGTCGTCGAGGCAGTTAAACTCGCGGAGATCCTGCTGCGGTCCAAAAGCTAGAGCGCTCAAGTCCTCAAAGGATGCGTCGACTGGCCAGTCGATCCCCTTGCGCGTCAAGCACTTCTGAAGTAGCGGCTTCAAGGTTGTGGCTCGGCGTTCTGCATATGCCACCGCGTCGGGTGATGAGACTTGCCAGTATGCGTCGACATAGCGAGCGTGCCGCTCATAGCAGTGATCGACGAGTGCGGCCTCAGCATTCGTGGAACTTGTCGCGGTGTCCAAAATAGCGACGCCGTGGTAAGTCCTGACACCTCGAACGTCTACGGTGATGCCTGCGTCGCGCATGCACTCGTACGCGCGGCTCATGGCGAGCTCATAGTCTTCGAACTCGACACCCGACTCGAGGATGGATATCTGCTCCTGGTCCACGCCCGCTCCTCGCGCTGCCGCCGCCGAGAGCCCCAGTGGAGTCTCGGCGGCGAGCGTCTCATGAGAAGGACCGCAAGCCGACACGAGGGACAGCGCGCACACGACGAGCGCGAATGCACTCAATCGGCCCGTCACGGACCTAAACGTTCCAGTCCCAGTAGGCCCTCTGTAGGGTTCGGAGGCTCGGTGTGCGCGCATAGACGTCGTCGTAGTACCAGCCAGTCGACGCGTTGATGCTAGGAGTTGGAGTATAGTCATGCTTTGCGGCGACAATCCCGCAAGCCGAGTTTTGGTCCTTGATATAGGCATAGGCGGATGAGTTCCCGTTGATCTTTGCACAAGTGAACTCGTACGCAGCGACAGGAGCCGCCGAAGCGATTCCTGTACCAACCACGAGTGGCACCGCAATGAGGGCCACGAATCGACTGTGATTCGTTTGCTCCTCATTCAGTGAGTCGCGCGCTAGATGTACCTGACTGGACATGGTTGGCCTTCCGGTTGGGACGCTAGCACGGCAGGATGTCCCAAGTAACCTGTTTGTCATGAGATGTTTGATCAGGCACTCGCCCAAACGGGGCGGGAGCTGTCCACCTCCCGTGTGATCGTCCGCCCTACCTCCGACGCGAAGCCGCGACCGCCACAACCCACACACGTCACCAACCACGGATCCGCTCCCTTCGCCGACACCTGAAGCAACAACGCCACGCCGCCCGGTTGCTGAGACCCAATCGGCGTACGACTACTCCCGGAGCCGCGCCTGCCAGGCGACGATCCGGTTGACCGCCTCGTCGACGACCTCGAGGGAGGACGCGAAGGACAGTCGCACCCAGTCATGGCCGTCGACCGCGTCGAAGTCGACGCCCGGGGTGAGGGCGACGTCGGCCTCGTCGAGGAGGCGGGCGCACCAGGTGGTGGAGTCGAGTCCGGAGTCGGAGATGTCGGCGTACAGGTAGAAGGCGCCGTCGGCGGGCGCGACGCGGGTCCACCCGAGCTCGGGCAGGCGGGAGAGCAGCAGGGATCGGGCAGCGGCGTAGCGGTCGACGTTCGACTTGGCGGCGGCGTACCCCTCCGGGCTGAAGGCGGCGATGCCGGCGTGCTGGGCGAGCGCCGGCGGGCAGAGCGAGACGTTGGAGGCGAGCGCGTCGGCAGGGGCGAGCAGGTCGTCGGGGAGCACGAGCCACCCGAGGCGCCACCCGGTCATCGCCCAGTACTTGGAGAAGGAGTTCACCACCACGGCGCCCTGGTCGCGGTACTGGGCTGCGGTGGCGACCTGCGCGTCGGTGTAGGTGATGCCGTGGTAGATCTCGTCGCTGATCAGGCGAACGCCATGGTCGGCGCACCAGCCGGCAAGGTCCGCGAGCGCGTCAGCCTCGATCATCGTGCCGGTGGGGTTGGCAGGGCTGGCGACGACCAGGCCGGCGATGGGCTCGTCGAGGGCCTCGAGTTGGGCGACTGTCGGCTGGTAGCGGGTCTCGGGCCCGCAGGGCAGCTCGACGACCTCGCAGCCCAGCGACGTGAGGATGTTCTTGTATGCGGGGTACCCGGGCCTGGCCAGGGCCACCCGGTCGCCGACGTCGAAGGCGGCGAGGAACGCGACCATGAAACCGCCGGACGAACCGGTGGTGACGGCCACCTGGTCGCGGTGGATGTCGAGCCCGTACCAGCGGCCGTAGTGCGCGGCGATCTCCGCACGGAGCGCGGGCGCCCCGAGCGACTCGGTGTAGCCGAGGTCCCCGGCCTCGAGCATCTGGGCGGCTCGCTCTCGCACGACGTCCGATGCGCCGGTGGACGGCTCGCCGGCGCACAGGTTGAGCACGGGCCGGCCCGCGGCTCGTCGCGCGTTGGCGGCGGCGATGATCTCCATCACGGCGAATGCGGGGACCTGGGAGCGGCGCGAGACCTTCATGACGCCATCCTGCCGCTGTGCAGGGCTCCACCCCAGCCCCATTCCGAGCCGGGAGAGGCCAGTCGGGAGGCGATGCGCCGCCCTGGGGGGTCAGTCGGGGCGGCCGCTGACGGCCCGCTCGGCCACCTGGTCGCGCACGTGGGCGACGATCGTGTCGGCGGCGGCCTCGATCATCGCGAGGCACTCCTCGAATCCGCGCATGTCCCCGTACCAGGGGTCGGCCACGTCGAGCTCGCGGTCGGGCGCCTGCGGTGACACGGTCGGGTCGAACTCGCGGTAGCGACGGATGCGGCGGGCGACGTCGCTGGCCCCGGCGAGGCGACGCAGGGACCTTTCGTGCACCGAGGTCATCGCGAGCACCAGGTCGCGTTCGCGCAGGTCATCGGCGGTCACCTGGTGGGCACGTCGGTTGGGGACCTCGTACCCGTGGGCGGCGAGCACTGTCGCGGCACGGCGGTCGATGGGGTTGCCGTGCTCCTCGTCGCTGATGCCTGTGGAGTCGATGACCACCGTGTCCCCGAGCCCGGCGTCGTCGAATCGCTGACGCAGCACGACTTCCGCCATCGGGGACCGGCAGATGTTGCCGGTGCAGACCGTCATGATCCGGTACGGGGTGCTCACTGCTCCATCATCGCCGACGGATGACCGCCTTGCCCGGGGTCCCTCCGGCGTCGAGCCTCGCACGCAGGGGGCCGGGTCGCCTCGGCTCGGCGCCGCGCGTACGTTCGGCAGATGGCGACTCTCTTCGGCATCACCGGCGCGACGGGGCTGCTCGGCGGCCGGGTCGCGGAACGTCTCGCGGCGGCAGGGGCGGAGCAGCGGCTCCTGGTCCGCAACGCCGCGCACGCTCCGGACCTGCCGGGCGCCCAGGTGGCGGTCATCGGGGGGTATGACGACGACGCGGGCATGCGCACGGCGCTGACCGGCGTGGACACCCTGTTCTTGGTGTCCGGTCGGGAGGCGCCGAACCGCGTCGCCCAGCACCTTGCGGCCGTCGACAGCGCCGTCGCGGCTGGGGTGAGCCGCATCGTGTACGTGTCGTTCGTCGGCGCCGCGCCCGATGCGACGTTCACGTTCGCGCGGGACCACTGGGCCACCGAGGAGCACATCCGCGCGACGGGACTGCGCTGCACCTTCCTGCGGGACAACTTCTACGACGTGATGCTGCCGCGCCTGGTCGGGGACGACGGCGTCATCCGCGGCCCGGGCGGTGAGGGGCGGATCGGCTGCGTGGCGCATGACGACGTCGCCGACGCCGCGGCCGCCGTGCTGCTCGACGCGGTCCCGGACATCGACGCCGATCAGGTCTACGACCTCACCGGTCCCGAGGCGATCTCCCTGGCTGAGGCCGCCGCCCAGATGTCCCGCGCGGCCGGACGGTCGATCGTCTACGTCCCCGAGACCGTCGAGGAGGCGTACGCCTCGCGCGAGTCGTTCGGGGCGCCGCAGTTCGAGGTGGACGGGTGGGTGACGTCGTACACGGCGATCGCGAACGGCGAACTCGAGGTGGTCTCCTCGGCCGTCCGACGGCTCACCGGGCATCCCGCGCAGACGTTCGCCGAGTGGCTGGCCGCGAACCCGGGCGCTTGGGAGAGGCTCCGCGGCCTGCCGTGACCCCGGTGGCGGGCCTCGGGCGCCCAGGCAAGGATGGATGAACGGGGACGAAGCGGTTCCCGACGGCTCGGGGGGCACGAGTGATCCACGTACGCACTGTTTATGACGCACCGGACTGGCTGAACATGGTCGACGGCCTGCAACAGGGCATCGCCTACAGCAGTTTCGTCGCCGCGAAGGCCGCGGGGCGCGCTATCGCCATCGACCTGGGCGCCTCGCACGAGGTGCAGGACACCGACGGGTCGGTGCTGGAGCACCACGTCTACGCGCCCAGCACAGGGAGCCTCGGGCGGGCGCCGGGCTTCTACCTGCCCTGAGCCGAGTCCTGCCGGGCCGTCAGCACGACGGGCCCGTCCTTGGTGATGGCGACGGTGTGCTCGGCGTGCGCCGCGAGCGACCCGTCGGCGGTGCGGATCGTCCAGCCGTCGGAGTCGATGACGTACTCATCGCCGCCGGCCATGAACCACGGCTCGATGGCGATGACCAGGCCCGGCTTGAGCCGCATGCCCGTGCCCGCGCGGCCCAGGTTCGCCACATGCGGGTCCTCGTGCATCGTGCGGCCCACACCATGACCGCCGAAGTCGGCGTTGATGCCGTACCCGGCGGCCCGGCCCACGGCGCCGATGGCCGCGGGGATGTCGCCCATCCGATTGCCGGGCCGCGCGGCGGCGATCCCGGCGGCCAGCGCACGCTCGGTGGTCTCGATGAGCTGGGTCGCGGCCGGGCTGGGCGTGCCAACCTGGAAGGTGATCGCGGAGTCCGCGACCCAGCCCTCGACCTGAGCGGCGAAGTCGATGCTCAGCACATCGCCGTCGACGAGCACGTAGTCCGACGGCAGCCCGTGCAGGGCGGCGTCGTTGACCGACGTGCACAGGACGCCCGGGTACGGGATGGCGCCGAACGACGGGTGGTAGCCGAGGTACACGGAGTGGGCGCCCGCCTCCTCGATGAGCCGGTGGGCGTGGGCGTCCAGGTCGCGCAGGCTCACCCCGACCTTCGCGACGTCGCGCAGCGAGGTGAGCACGCGGGCCACGAACTTGCCTGCGGGGCGCATCGCGGTGATCTCGGCGGGGGTCTTGAGCTGAGGCATGCGTCCATCTTCCCGCCCCGCGCCGTGTGCGGGGGACCTTCCCGCCTGTGAACCGCGCCGAGGATGGGCGGCCGCCGGGCACGGAACAGCCCGTGGGCTGGGCCCCTGACAGGGGCCCTGCCGCGAAGGACGAGGTCGCGGCTCCCACGGGCTGCGGTGACTGCCGGAGATTCGCTCGCCACCCTGCCGGTCGGACCGGCGGAGCGCCGAACGGATCGAGCAATCCGTCCGATGTGCTCGGGCGACTAGCGGACAGTCACCTCACGCGTCCGGAAAGACTTCATGTCTCGGACCACCTCCTTCCCGTGTGCCTCGACCGTACGTCCGCTCCGAGCGGGTGGTCCACGGTTTTTCGCCCAGGGCGTGCGGCGCCGGAACAACCCGGGCGCCGGCCCGGTTGCGGCGGTCATGACCACGATCGGATTCATCGGCTCCGGCCACATCGGCGGCACCCTCGCGCGGCTCGCCGTCGAGCACGGCCAGGCGGCCGTCGTCAGCAACTCGCGCGGCCCGCACACCCTGGTGGACCTGGTGGCGGAGCTCGGGGACGGCGCCCGCGCCGCGACCGCGCAGGAGGCGGCCGCCGACGGCGACGTCGTCGTCGTGAGCGTGCCGTTCGGCGCCTACCGCGACGTCCCCGCCGCCCCGCTGGCGGGCAAGGTCGTCATCGACACCAACAACTACTACTGGGAGCGCGACGGCCACGTCGCCGAGATCGACGAGGGCGCCACCACGAGCGCCGAGCTGCTGGCCGGGCACCTCGCCGGCGCCCGGGTCGTCAAGGCGTTCAACCACATCACCTCGGCCGACCTCGGCTCCCGCGGCACCCCCGCCGGCACCCCGGGTCGCCGCGCGCTCGCGATCGCGGGCGACGACGCGGAGGCGAAGGCCGTCGTCGCGGGCCTCATCGACCGCTGGGGCTTCGACGTCGTCGA
Source organism: Actinomycetes bacterium (assembly GCA_023388235.1). Taxonomy (GTDB): domain Bacteria; phylum Actinomycetota; class Actinomycetes; order Actinomycetales; family Cellulomonadaceae; genus Cellulomonas. Next base: position 7,418 of record JAEWGQ010000389.1, read on the forward strand.
CGCCGGCCCGCTCGCGGAGGGCTGGCGCTTCCAGCGGGACACGCCCGCGTACGGGCCGGACCTCGACGCGGACGGCCTGCGGGAGGCGCTGGCGCGCGCCACGCGCTGAGCGCACCGCCGCACGCACGCGACGGCCCCCGACCTGCGCAGGTCGGGGGCCGTCGTGCGTCGCGGGGTCAGCCCACCGCGACCCGGGTGGCCGTGGTGGCGCGCCCCGCGGCCAGCACCGGCAGCACCGCGCCGACGAGCACCACCACCGCCACGAGCGGCAGCACCAGGCCCAGGTCGACCGTGGGGACCGGCGTGCCCAGCAGCCCGACGTGCAGGCCGAGCACCGCCGGGACCGCGCACAGCACGCCGACCACCAGGGCCGTGCCCGCCACGACGGCGGACTCCACCGCCACCATCCGGCGCAGCTGCCGCCGGGTGGCCCCGGTGCGGTGCAGCAGCGCGAACTCCGGGCGCCGGGTGCCGACCAGCCCGACGACCGCGCTCGCGGCGGCCACGGCGAGGAACGCCAGCAGCGCGAGCAGCAGCGTCATCGACAGCCCCCGCTCCCCGGCGGCGGCACCGCGCACGGCGTCGGCGTACGCGCCGGGCCCGGTCGGGGCGAGGCCCGCGGCGACCAGGGCGTCCCGCACGGCGGGGCGGTCGCCCGGGTCGGTGACGCGCACCAGCAGCGTCGGGTCCGCGGCGGGGGACCCGGGCAGGGCGTCCGGGCCGACCAGGTAGTCGCCCAGCCCGAGGCCGCGCTCGAACAGGGCCACGACGGTGAACGTCATCTCCTCGCCGTCGACGCGCACCAGCACGGGGTCACCCAGCCCGGCCCCGCCGGTGAGGGCGGTGTCGCGGGCGACGGCGATCGTGCGGTCCCCGGCCAGGTCGGCCAGCGAGCCCTTGGTCACGCCCGGGTCGAGCAGGTCGCCGTCCGGCACCGTGCGCAGGCCGGCCGCCTCCCAGTCCAGGTCGTCGAGGAACGCCGGGGTCTCCGGGTCGGGCGCCTCCAGGCGGACCTGCGCGGGGTGGACCTGCGTCACGCCCGCCGCGGCGACGCCCGGCACGTCCGCGAGGTCCGGCGCCGCGGCCGGGTCGCCGCCGGGCAGCGGGGCCACGAGGTCGGCCGCCAGGCTCTGCCGGACCTGCTGCTCGGTGGCCGCGACCAGCGCCCCGTCCGCCCCGGACTGCACGACGCCGAGGGCGAGCAGCAGCGCGAGCGGGACGACGGCGCCGGTCAGCCGGCGCGAGAACCCGCGGGCGTTGGCGAACGCGAGCACCAGGACGCCGCGCGGACGCCCGGCGGTCGCGTCGAGGGCGCGCTGCGCCACCGCCCGGACCAGCACCGGCCCCGCGAGCGCCGCGGCGACCAGCAGCAGGATCGCCGAGGTCGCCGCCCCCGCGGCCCCGAGGACCCCGGGCAGCACCAGCGGCAGCCCGGCGACGGCCAGCCCGGCCGCCGCGAGCACCAGCGCGGTCAGCCGGCGCGCGCGGGAGATCCCGACGGGCTCGGCGGCCGAGCGCTGCACGGCGGCGGACGGGCTCATCCGCGCGCTCTCCCGGCCGGCCAGGCGGGCGCCCAGGAGCGCCGTCGGCACGAGCAGGGCGAGCGTGCCGAGCACCGGCCACGGGCTCAGCGGCGCCTCGAGGTCCTGCCCGACCACGCCGGACGCGGCCAGGACCGGGCGCAGCAGCGGCGCGAGCAGCAGCCCCGGCACGATGCCGAGGGGCGCGGCCAGCGCGAACACCAGCAGCACCTCGGCGGTGACGAGCCGGCGCACCTGCGCGGTGGTGGCGCCGACCGCGCGGAGCAGCGCGAACTCCCGGGCCCGCGGCCGCAGCGCGCCAGCGAACGTGGAGCCCACGACCAGCAGCACGATCAGCACGGCCGTCCCGGCGAACGAGGACGCCACGGTCAGCAGCATCCCGTCCCCGGGGTCGTCGGAGCCGGCCTGCAGGCGCGCCCCGGCCTCGATCCACACCCCCGTCACGGTGAGCAGCGCCGCCGCGAGCGCCACGACCACGGCGCTGCCGGCCATGCTGCCGCGGTGCACGCGCACCGCCCGGCGGGCGGACGTCCACACGGCGCTCACCGGCCCAGCTCGATCATCCGGGCGGTGACGCTCTCGGGCGTCGGCGCGTCGAGGTGCCCGGCCAGCCGGCCGTCGGCGAGGAACACCACGCGGTCGGCGGCGGCCGCGACCCGGGCGTCGTGCGTGACCAGCACGAGGGTCTGCTCCAGCGTGGCGGCGGCCTCCCGCAGCACGCCGAGCACCTGGGCGCCGGTGTGCGAGTCGAGGGCGCCGGTCGGCTCGTCCGCGAAGACGACCGCGGGGCGCGTGATGAGGGCCCGCGCGATGGCGACCCGCTGCGCCTGGCCGCCGGACAGCTCGCCGGGGAGCCTGTCCGCCATGCCCTCGATCCCGACCGCGGCCATGAGGTAGCGGCGCAGGTGCGGGTCGGCCTCGCGGCCGGCGAGCAGCAGGGGCAGGGCGACGTTCTCGGCCACGGTCAGGTGGCCGACGAGGTTGTACGACTGGAACACGAAGCCGATCCGGTCGCGGCGCAGCCGCGTGACGGCGTCGGGCGCCAGGGCGGTGAGGTCGGCCCCGCCGACGACGACGCGGCCGGAGGTCGGCCGGTCCAGCCCGGCGGCGCAGTTCAGCAGCGTGGACTTGCCCGAGCCGGACGGGCCCATCACCGCGGTGAACGAGCCGGGCGGGAGGGCGAGCGTCACGCCGGCGAGGGCGTGCACGGTGCCCGCGCCGTTGGGGTACGCCCGGCGGACGTCCTCGAGCAGCACGGCGGGCCCGACGGCCGCGGCGGGCGCCGGGTGGGCCGGTGTGGTGGCGGTCATGGCGGTCTCCTCTGCGTGGGCAGCGAGGGGGATCTCGCTGTCTCCGACGCTAGGAACCGGCGGGGGGTGGCCTCCAGCGGCCCGCGACGGAACCCTGCCGCCTGCATCCTCCGATGGAGGCGGTCGGTCTCAGGGCTGGTCGGGGACGGTGACGACGCGGTTCTGGTACGCCCAGACGGCCGCCTGCAGCCGCGACCGCACGCCGAGCTTCGGCATCATCCGCGCCAGGTGCGACTTCACCGTGGACACCTCGACGACGAGCTCGGCGGCGATCTCCTCGTTCGACATCCCCTGCGCGAGCAGCACGAGGATGTCCCGCTCGCGGGCGGTCAGGACCTCGGTGCCCCGCTCGAGGGTCACCGGCCGCAGCTGCCGCCGGGACGCGAGCTCGCGGATGACGCGGTGGGTGAGCGCCTGGTCGAGCGTGCCGAGCCCGGCCGCGACCTGCCGCACGGCGTGCACGATCGTGTCCGGGTCGGCGTCCTTGAGCAGGAACCCGGACGCGCCCGCCTCCAGCGCCCCGAACACGTACTCGTCGAGGTCGAACGTCGTCAGCACGAGGACGGGCACCGCGGGGTCGGCGCCCGGGCCGCAGAGCTCGCGGGCCACGCTGATGCCGTCCCGCCCGGGCATCCGGATGTCCAGGCACACCACGTCCGGGGTGGTGCTGCGGGCCAGCGCGACGGCCTCGTCCCCGTCCCGCGCGGCGCCCACCACCTCGATGTCGGGCTCGGCCGCGAGCAGCGCGGACAGCCCCGCCCGCACCAGCGGCTGGTCGTCCGCGATCAGCACCCGGATCACCCGGCACCCCCGTCCTCGCCCGTCCGGTCGCGCGGGATGCGCAGCCGCACCTGCCAGCCGCCGTCGGGCGTCGGCCCGTGCGCGAGCTCCGCGCCCACCAGGGCCGCCCGCTCGGCCATGCCCCGCAGACCGTAGCCGCCCGACGGCACGGGCGCGGGCGTCCCGTCCGGCGCGCCGTTGCGGACCGTGAGGACGAGGGCGTCCGGTGCGCGGTCGTCCACCGTGACGCGGCAGGCCGCGCCGGGGGCGTGCGCGCGGGCGTTGCTCAGGGCCTCCTGCACCATCCGGTAGCCGGTGAGCTGCGCCAGCGGCCCCACCCCGGCGGCGGGCGGGTCGGCTCCGGCCAGCACCTCGAGCGTCGCGCCCGACCCGTGGGCCCGGACCAGCTCGGGCACCGCGGCGATGCTCAGCGCGGAGATCTCCTCGTCGTCCCCCTCGCGCAGCAGCCCGACCAGGCGGCGCAGGTCCCCGAGCACCACGAGGCTCTGGTCGCGCACCGCGTGCAGGCCGCTGCGCGCCGCCTCCGGGTCGGTGCCGATCTGCCGGTCGATCGCCGAGGCCATCAGCGCGATGCCGGACAGGTGGTGCGCCGCGATGTCGTGCAGCTCGCGCGCCATCGCCGTGCGCTGCCGGGCGAGCGCGGCCTGCACCTGCGCCTCGTGCTCCCGCTCCAGCGCGCGCAGCTCGCCGGCCTGCGCGTCGCGCACCGCCCGCCGGGCCGCGACGACCCGGGCCGGGACGAGTCCCAGGG
>JAEWGQ010000007.1 GCA_023388235.1 Actinomycetes bacterium
CCCGCACCCCGCCCGCGGCGCTCGCGCCCACGGGCGCCCCGGCGGCGCTGCTCGCCCTGGCGGCGGCGGGGCTGGTGGCCCTCGGGCTGCTGCTGCGGCGCCTGCCCCGGACGGTCCTGGACTGACCGCCGGGCACGGACGCCTCCGGTCGGCGACGGGTGCGGGACCGTCGCCGGCCGGGGGCATCGCTGACAGGACCTGACCTCCCGCACGGACCGGAAGGAGGACCCCGAGCAGCCACGGCCGGTGGCGGGTGCGGGCCCGCCACCGGCCGCCGGCGCGCCGTCGCCACGGTCCCGTCGCAGGTCAGCGGGGGTGCTGGGTCGTTCGGCCCATTAAAGACGCTCGCCGCCGTTGAAAACTCGCTGCATGCACAGCGCAGCGGACGGTCCCGGGCACGTCGTCGTCGTCGGGGGCGGCATGGTCGCGCACCGGTTCGCGGAGCAGCTCTGCGCCCGCGCGGACGCGCCGCCGTGGCGGCTCACCGTCATCGGGGAGGAGCCGCACCGCCCGTACGACCGGGTGCACCTGTCCGAGGTGGTCGGCGGCCGGGACGTCGCGAGCCTGACGCTGGCCCCCACCCCGTGGGAGGACGAGCGCGTCACCCTCGTCGTGGACGAGCGGGTCATCGCGATCGACCTGGCCGCGCAGACCGTCACGACCCACCGCGGGCGCGTCGAGCACTACGACACCCTCGTGCTGGCCACCGGCTCGCGCCCCTGGGTCCCCCGCACCGAGGGCACGGACCTGCCGGGCGTGCTCTGCTACCGGACCCTGGGCGACATCGCCGACCTGCAGGGCTGGGTGCGCGACCGCGCGGCGGCGCTCGGCCGGCCCCTGCGCGGGGCGGTCGTGGGCGGCGGCGTGCTCGGCCTGGAGGCCGCGGCGGCGCTGCAGACGCTCGGGGTCGAGACGCCCTCGGTCGTCGAGTTCGCGGACCGGCTGATGGCCGTCCAGCTCGACGCGGGCGGCGGGGAGACGCTGCGCCAGCTCGTGACCGAGCGCGGCATGGACGTCCGCACCGGCGCCGGGGCGCAGCGCGTGCTCGCCGCGGAGGACGGCGCGGTCGGCGGCCTGGTGCTCACCACCGGCGACACCCTCGACATCGACGTGCTGGTCTACTCCACCGGCATCCGCCCGCGGGACCGCCTGGCCCGCGAGTGCGGGCTCGCGGTCGCCGAGCGCGGCGGCGTCGTGGTCGGCCCCACCTGCCGCACCTCGGACCCGGCGGTCTGGGCGATCGGCGAGTGCGCCAGCGTGGACGGCGAGTGCGCCGGCCTGATCGCGCCGGGCAACGCGATGGCGGACGTCGTCGTGGACCAGCTGTGCGGCGGCATCCGCTCCTACGCCCGCACGCCGGACGGCACCAAGCTCAAGGGCGCGGGGGTCGACGCCGCGTCGTTCGGCGACGTGCTGGGCCTGACGCCCGGCGCGCTCGAGGTGACGTTCGCCGACCCGGTCGCCCGGACCTACCGCAAGCTCGTCGTCACCGACGACGCCCGGGTGCTGCTCGGCGGCGTGTTCGTCGGCGACGTCGCGCTGTACGCGCAGCTGCGCCCGCTGCTCGGCCGCCCGCTGAACGCCGACCCGTCGGCGTTCCTGGCCCAGGGCGGCGGCCCGGTGCAGACCGACGTGCCGGACGACGTCGTGCTGTGCTCCTGCTCCAACGTCACCGCGGGCACCGTGCGCGCGGCGGTCACCGAGCACGGCTGCACCAGCGTCGGCGAGGTCAAGACCTGCACCCGCGCGGGCACCGTCTGCGGCTCGTGCGTCCCGCTGCTGACCACCGTCGTGAACCGCGCGCTCGAGGCGTCCGGCATCGAGGTGTCGTCCGCGATGTGCGAGCACTTCGCGATGTCCCGCGCCGAGCTGTTCGCCCTGGTGCGGACCGAGGGGCTGCGGACGTTCTCCGAGGTGGTCGCCACGCACGGCAAGGGCCGCGGCTGCGCGATCTGCCGGCCGGTGGTCGCCTCGATCCTCGCGTCGCTGGGCATCGGGCACGTGCTCGCGCCCGACCAGGCGCCGCTGCAGGACACCAACGACCACCTGCTCGCGAACCTGCAGAAGGACGGCACCTACTCGGTCGTCCCGCGGATGCCCGGCGGCGAGGTCACGCCGGAGAAGCTGCTGGCGCTGGCGGAGGTCGCCCGCGACTTCGGCCTGTTCACCCGGGTCACGGGCGCGCAGCGGATCGGCATGTTCGGCGCCCGGCAGGACCAGCTCCCGGAGATCTGGCGGCGCCTGGTGGAGGCCGGCTTCGAGTCCGGCCACGCGTACGGCAAGTCCCTGCGCCAGGTGAAGACCTGCATCGGCGCGACGTGGTGCCGGTTCGGCGTGCAGGACTCGTCGACCATGGCGGTGCGGCTGGAGCTGCGGTACCGGGGCCTGCGCGCCCCGCACAAGTTCAAGATGGGCGTCTCGGGCTGCGCCCGCGAGTGCGCCGAGGCCCGCGCGAAGGACGTCGGCGTCATCGCCACCGAGAAGGGCTGGAACGTCTACGTCGGCGGCAACGGCGGCTTCACGCCGCGGCACGCGGACCTGCTCGCGGAGGACCTGGACGACGCCCGGATGATCCAGGTGGTCGACCGGTTCCTCGCGCTGTACGTGCGGCGCGGCGACCGGCTGCAGCGCACCGCCCCGTTCGTCGCGGGCTTCCCCGGCGGCATCGAGGAGCTGCGGCGCGTGGTCGTCGAGGACTCCGAGGGCATCGGCGCGGAGCTGGACGCCGAGATCGAGCGGCACGTCGCGTCCTACGCGGACGAGTGGCGCACCACCCTGGAGGACCCGGAGAAGCTGCGCCGGTTCACCCCGTACGTGAACGCCCCGGGCGTCCCCGACCCGGACCTGGCGTACGTGCCCGAGCGCGGTCAGGCCCGCCCGGCCCGCCCCGGCGAGCACGGCGTCCCCGACCTGCGCACCGCCCGAGCCCTGGAGACCCAGCCGTGACCGCGACACCGACCGAGGGCGCGACCCCCGTCTGCCGCCTGACCGACCTGCTGCCCGAGCGCGGCGCCGGCGCGCTGATCGGCGAGCACCGCGTCGCCCTGTTCCGGCTCGCGGACGACCGGGTGCTCGCGGTGCAGCAGCACGACCCGTTCAGCGGCGCGAACGTGCTGAGCCGCGGGATCGTCGGCGACGTGCACGGCGTCCCCACGGTGACCTCGCCCATGTACAAGCAGGTGTGGGACCTCACGACCGGCGCCTGCCTGGACGCCGTCGGCAAGGAGCCCACCGACCTGCGCACCTACCCGGTGCTCGTCGTCGACGGCGACGTGCTGGTGGTGACGACGTGACGCTGCTCGCCGGGCTGGACCTGACCGGCCGGCCGGTGCTCGTCGCCGGCGGCGGGCCGGTCGGGGCGCGCCGCGCCGGGGCCGCGCTGTCCGCCGGCGCGTGCGTGCGCGTGGTCGCCCCCGAGGTCACCGAGGAGCTCGCCGCGTGGGAGGCCGAGGGCCGGCTGACGGTGCACCGGCGCCCCGTCGCGGCGGACGACCTCGCGGACGTCTGGCTGGTGCTCGCGTGCACCGGCGACGCCGCCGTGGACGCGGACCTGGCCCGCTGGGCGGACGAGCGGCGGCTGTTCTGCGTCGTGGCGTCCGACGCGGACCGCGGCAGCGCCCGGCTGCCCGCCACCGCCGAGGTCGCGGGCCTGCGGGTCGGCGTGCTGTCGCAGGGCGCGGC
>JAEWGQ010000010.1 GCA_023388235.1 Actinomycetes bacterium
ACAGGTTCGCGGCCTCGTCGTCGATCACGGTGTCGTACCCCTCGGGCAGCGCCCGCACGAACTGGTCCACGTGGGTGGCCACGGCGGCCTCCACCAGCCGCTCCTCGGGCACGTCCGGGGCGCCGTACGCGATGTTCTCCCGGATCGTGCCGCCGAACAGCCAGGTGTCCTGCAGCACCATGCCGACCTGCGAGCGCAGCGCGTCGCGGGTGGTGGTGCGGGTGTCCACGCCGTCCAGGGTGATCCGGCCGCCGTCGATCTCGTAGAACCGCATGAGCAGGTTCACCAGGGTGGTCTTGCCGGCGCCGGTGGGGCCGACGATCGCGACCGTCTGCCCGGGCTCGGCCACCAGCGACAGGTCCTCGATCAGCGGGGTGTCCTCGACGTACCGGAACGACACGTCCTCGAACACCACGCGTCCCCGGACCCGCTCCGGCAGCGGCGCGGGCTGCGCCGGGTCGGGGTCCTGCTCGGGGGCGTCGAGCAGCTCGAACACCCGCTCGGCGGACGCGACCCCGGACTGCAGCAGGTTCATCATCGACGCGATCTGCGTGATGGGCTGCGTGAACTGCCGGGAGTACTGGATGAAGGCCTGCACGTCGCCGAGGGTCATCGAGCCGGAGGCCACCCGCAGGCCGCCGACCACCGCGACGATCACGTAGTTCAGGTTCGCGATGAAGCCCATCGCCGGCTGGATGATGCCGGAGATGAACTGCGCCTTGAACGACGCGGCGTAGAGCTCGGCGTTCTGGTCGTGGAACTCGCCCACGGCCTGGCGCTGCCGCCCGAACACCTTCACCAGCGCGTGCCCGGTGTACATCTCCTCGATGTGGGCGTTCAGGGAGCCGGTCCACTTCCACTGCGCGACGAACTGCGGCTGGGACCGCTTGGCGATGGCGGCGGTCACGGCCACGGACAGCGGGATCGTCACCAGCGCGACGACCGCCAGCAGCGGCGAGATCCAGAACATCATGCCGAGCACCCCGACGACGGTCAGCACCGCGGTGATGAGCTGCGACAGCGTCTGCTGCAGCGTCTGGGCCACGTTGTCGATGTCGTTGGTGACGCGGCTGAGCACCTCGCCGCGCGGCTGGCTGTCGAAGTACCGCAGCGGCAGCCGCCCCAGCTTCGACTCGACGTCCCGGCGCAGGCCGTACACGGTCCGCTGCACGACGCCCGTGGTGATGAGCCCCTGCACCCAGGAGAACAGGGCGGACAGCACGTAGATCGCGACCACCGCGAGCAGCAGGGTGCGCAGCGCACCGAAGTCGATGCCCTGCCCGGGCACCACGTCCATGCCGGACAGCATGTCCGCGAGCTTGTCCTGCCCCTGGGCGCGCAGGCCCGCGACCGCCTCGGCCTTGGTGGCGCCGGCGGGCAGCTGCGCGCCGACGACGCCGTCGAAGATGACGTTCGTCGCGCTGCCCAGCACCTTCGGCCCGCTGACGGCCAGCGCGACCGACGCGATGCCGAGCAGCAGCACCGCGACGAGCTTCCAGCGTTCGGGGCGCAGCACCCCGACCAGGCGCTTGCCCGAGGCCCGGAAGTTCAGCGACTTCTCCCCCGGCATGCCCATGCCGCCGCCCATGGGGCCGTGCCCGCGGGGCGGGCGGCGCGGGGTCGCGACCGGCTTCTGCGTCACGGCGCTCATGCCGCCTCCTCCGCGCTGATCTGGGAGAACACGATCTCCCGGTACGTCTCGCAGGTCTCCATCAGCTCGGCGTGCGTGCCCGAGCCGACGACGGCGCCCTCGTCGAGCACGACGATCCGGTCGGCGTCACGGATCGTCGCGACGCGCTGGGCGACGACGACGACCGCCGAGTGCCGGGTCTCCGGCACCAGGGCGGCCCGGAGCGCCGCGTCGGTCGCGAAGTCCAGGGCCGAGAACGAGTCGTCGAACAGGTAGATCGCCGGCCGCCGGACGAGCGCCCGGGCGATGGCGAGCCGCTGCCGCTGCCCGCCGGACACGTTGGTGCCGCCCTGGGCGATCGGGGCGTCCAGCCCGCCGGGCATCTCGGCGACGAAGGACCGCGCCTGCGCCACCTCGAGGGCGTGCCACAGCTCCTCGTCGGTCGCGTCGGGGTCGCCGTAGCGCAGGTTCGACGCCACGGTGCCGCTGAACAGGTACGGGCGCTGCGGGACCAGCCCGATCAGCGACCACAGGTCGTCCGGCGCGAGGTCGCGCACGTCGACCCCGTCGATGCTGACGGTGCCGGCCGTGGCGTCGAACAGCCGCGGCACGAGGTTCACCAGCGTCGTCTTGCCGGAGCCGGTGGACCCGATGACGGCCGTGGTGCGGCCCGGCTCGGCCACGAGGTCGATGCCGTGCAGCACGGGGCGCTCGGCGCCGGGGTACCGGAACTCCACGTCCCGCAGCTCGAGGCGGCCGCGCGGCTGCTCCAGCCGGACGGGCGCGGCGGACGGCACCACGGACGACTCGGTGTCCAGCACCTCGGTGAGGCGCTCGGACGACACGACGGCCCGCGGGACCATCACGAACATCATCGAGGCCATCATCACGGCCATGAGGATGTACATGATGTAGGACAGGAACGCCGTCAGGGCGCCGATCTGCATGTCCCCGGCGTCGATCCGGCCGGAGCCGAACCACAGCACGCCGACGCTGGTCACGTTCATGATGAGCATGACGGCGGGGAACATCAGCGACATCAGCCGCCCGACCCGCAGCGACGTGTCGAACAGCGCGTCGTTGGCCTCGCCGAACCGCTCGGCCTCCCGGCGCTCGCGCACGAACGCCCGGATGACCCGCAGGCCGGTGATCTGCTCGCGCATGACCCGGTTGATGGCGTCGATGCGCTGCTGGACGACCCGGAAGTACGGGACCATGCGCGACACGATCAGGCCGACGACCACGCCCAGGACGGGGACGACGACCAGCAGCAGGCCGGACAGCGCCACGTCCTGCTGCAGCGCGAGGATGACGCCGCCGACCAGCATGATCGGGGCCATCACCATGATGGTGAACGTGAGCAGCACGACCATCTGGACCTGCTGCACGTCGTTGGTGGTGCGGGTGATGAGCGACGGGGCGCCGAACTGCCCGACCTCGCGGGCGGAGAAGTCCTGGACGCGGGTGAACAGGCCCTCGCGCAGGTCGCGCCCGAAGGACATGGCGACCTGGGCGCCGAAGTAGACGGCGAGCACGGAGCAGGCGACCTGCACCAGGCTGATGCCGAGCATCACCCCGCCGATGCGCAGGATGTAGCCGGTGTCGCCGACGGCGACGCCCTTGTCGATGATGTCCGCGTTCAGGGTGGGCAGGTACAGGGTGGCGATGGTCTGCGCGAGCTGGAGCAGCATCACGAAGACCACCTGCGTGCGGTACGGCCGCAGGTACTCGCGGAGCAGGCGGAGCAGCATGGGACTCCCGGGTGGGGGCGTGCGACGTGGGGGGACGGGCGGCGGCGTGCGGGCACGTCGGGGCCGGTGCGGCGTCCGCGCGACGGCGGGCGTCGGGTGGCGCGGCGTCAGGTGCGGACGGCGCCGTGCAGCAGCAGGTCGACGAGGTCCGCGGCCGGGATCTCGTCCGCCTCGGGCAGGACCGGCGGGCCCTGGCCCATGGTCGCGGCGAACAGGAGCTGGACGAGACGCTCCGGCTCGATCCGCAGCTCATCACGGTACGCCGCGACGCGCCGGACGACCGCGGCCCGGGTCTCGACCAGCGCACGGAGCCGGGCGTCCCGGCCGGGCCCGGCGTGCGGGCCGTGCGGGTGGTGCGGGCCGTGCGGGCCGTGCGGGCC
>JAEWGQ010000019.1 GCA_023388235.1 Actinomycetes bacterium
GTGCGTGGGTGGTGCGGGGCGGCCCGGTGGTGGTCCGGGCCCGGTCCGGGGCCGGCCGACGGCGCGACGGGGACGGTGCGGGCGGGGGAGGGCGCGGGTGCGACCCCGCGGCGGCGCGGCCCGCGGCGGGCGTTGGTAGGGTCGCCGGGGCCGATCGACCGACGAACGAGAGGGGCCGCTGCGTGACCACCGTGACCGAGGTGCAGGACCGGGCGACGTGGGACGCCGAGGTGCGCGCGTCGGGCGGTCACCCGCTGCAGCTCTGGGGCTGGGGCGAGGTCAAGAGCACCGGCCCGTGGACGGCGCGGCGGCTGCGGGTCCAGGCCGCGGACGGCACCCTGCTCGGTCTCGCGCAGGTGCTGGTGCGCCGGCTGCCCGCCCCGTTCCGCGCGCTGAGCTACGTGCCGCGCGGGCCGGTCGTGGTCCCGGACGGCGTCGGCTCGGCGCAGGCGCGCCGCGAGGTCGCCCAGGCGGTCGTGGACTGGTGCCGGGCGCACGTGCGCGGCATCGGCGTGACGTTCGAGCCCGACTGGGCGGACGGCACCGAGCTCGGCGTCCCGGGCGCCCGGCAGGCCCGCAGCACGATCCTCGTGCGGTCCACGCTGATCCTGGACCTCACCCGCACCCCGGAGGAGCTCACGGCGGACCTCGGCCGCACCACGCGCGCCGACGTGCGCAAGGGCGGGCGCGGGGTGGAGATCCGGCGGGTGGTCGCGGACGACGAGGTCGACGCCGTCATCGCGCTGTACCGGGAGTCCGCGGCGCACGCCGGGTTCGCGCTGCACGACGACGACTACTACCGCGCGGTGCACCGCGAGCTGGGCGACGCGTCCCTCGTGGTGGCCGCGTTCACCGAGGACGGGCGGCCGTGCTCGTTCGTGTGGTGCGCGGCGTCCGACACCACCGCGTTCGAGCTGTACGGCGGCGTGGACGACGCCGGGCGCAAGGCCCGCGCGAACGCCCCCGTGAAGTGGCACGCCGTGCGGCTCGCCCAGGAGGCCGGGCTGCGGCGGTACGACCTCAACGGGCTGCTGAACGACGGCATCAGCGAGTTCAAGCGCAGCTTCGCCCGGCACGAGGACCTCATGGCCGGCACCATCGACGTGCCGTTCGGCGCGCTGCGGTACGCCGCCTGGGAGCGCGGGCTGCCCGCGGCCAAGAGCGTGCTGCGTCGGCTGCGCCGCCGCTGATCGCGCGGCCCGGCGGGTCCGCGGCGGACGCCGTCAGCGGCCGAGGCGGCGCAGCACCGGGCGCAGCGCGTCGTCCAGCTCCCGCACCCGCAGCACCTTGAGCAGCGCCACGTAGGCCGCGAGCATCACGAGCCCGGCCAGGGCCGTCACGCCCACGGCGTGCCCCCAGGTCAGCGCGTGGTCGGTGCCGAGCAGCCGGGCGGCCACCCAGCCGAGCACCGCCGCGACCAGGGCCGCGAGCCCGGCGCGCACGTACAGCCGCAGCACCCGCGCGCCGTCGATGCCGTGCAGCAGCCGGCGCATCCCGCGGATCCGCAGCAGCACCGACACCCACGCCGACAGGGCGTACGCACCGGCGGCCGCGACCGCCCAGTGCCGGGCGGGGAGCACCTGCGACGCCAGCAGCAGCGTGAGGACCATCGACGACGTCGCGAACACCTGGATCACGAAGATGCTGCGGCCGTCCTCGAACGCGAAGTACATCCGCTTGACCATCACCGTCGCACCGAGCGCCACCAGCCCGAGCGCGAGCGCGCGCAGCACCGGGGCCCCGACCGCGACCTCCTCGGCGGACAGCGTCGGCAGCAGCGACTTGAGCACCGGCCCCGGGATGGTCACGAGCACCGCCGCCGACAGCACCGAGAAGATGCCCGCGACGCGCAGGCCCGTCGACATCGCCGACCGCACCCCGTCGAGGTCGCGCTCCGCGGCCGCCAGGCTCATGCGGGGGAACAGGGCGGTGATGATCGACACCACCACCAGGGAGTGCGGCAGCAGGTAGATGGTCAGGGCGTTCGAGAACGTGGCGTTGCCGGCCACCACCGCGCCGGCCGGCGCCGACTGGCCCGCGCTCGACGTGATGTTCTTCAGCAGCACCAGGCCGAGCTGCTCGAGCGCGACCGCCGCGATGGTCCAGCCCACGACCTTGCTCGCGGACCGCAGGCCGATGCCGCGCAGCCCGAACCGCAGCCGCCACCGGAACCCCCCGCGGCGCAGCGCGGCGAGCAGGATGGCCGTCTGGCTGGCGACCCCGAGCGTGGCGGTGCCCGCCAGCACCACGGTCTGCGCGGTGGTCCACGCCCCGACGTCGTTCAGCGGCCCGTCCGCGCGCCCCCACACGAGGATGTACGCGCCGAAGCCCACGACCGAGACGATGTTGTTGGCCATCGGCGCCCAGCCGGTCGCGGCGAACTGCCCGCGGGCGTTGAGGACCTCCCCGAGCACCGAGAACAGGCCGTAGAACAGCACCTGCGGGATGCACCAGAACCCGAACACCACGGCGAGCGCCCGGGCCTGCGGCGACCACTGGTCGGACAGGGTGAACAGCCGGATCAGCAGCGGCGCGGCGAGGGTCAGCACCGTCGTGCCGACGACCAGCGCGGCCGCCGCGAGCGTGAGCAGCTTGTCGAGCCGCTCCTGGGTGTTCGCCGCCTTCAGCGCCCGCATGATCTGCGGCATCAGCACCGCCTGCAGCACGCCGGCCGCCAGCAGGGCGTACAGCATGTTCGGCAGGGTGTTCGCGATGTCGAACGCGTCGGCCACCGTGCCGGTGATGCCGATGGCCGCGACCAGGAGCATCGTGCGGACCTGGCCGGTGGCCCGGGACGCGAAGGTCCCGATCGTGAGGATCAGCGAGTTCCGGCCGAGGCTGGACGCCTGGGCGCCCGGGACCAGCCCCTCCGGGTCGGTCGCCGCGACGACGTCCGCGTCCGGCTGCGGCACCACCACGGGGATGAGCTCGGTGGGGGCCGTCCGCCCGCGGGGCCGGCCGGCGCGGGGTGCGCCGTCGGACGCGTGGCGGGGCAGGTCCCCGCCCGGGGGCGGTGCGGTGGTCATGGGGTGGATTCTGCCAGCCGCGGGCGGACCCGCCGGGACGGCTCAGCCGAGCTCGGACGTCCCCGAGTACAGGTGCAGCACCGGCACGTGCAGCTCCTCGCGCGCCCGGGAGGCCCAGTCGCGGTGGAACGTGTCCTCCAGCGCGTGCGGGTACGTCACGACGACGACCTCGCGGGCGCCCTCGGACGCGACGGCCGAGCGCAGGGCCGGCAGCGGGTCGTCGTCCACGACGACGCCGCTCGCCGCGACCCCCGCCTCGGCGAACGCCGCGAGCGAGTCCGCCAGCTGCTCCGCGGCGTCGGCGACGGCCTCGGTCGGCCGGGGCTCGCGACCCAGGACCGTGTCGAGGGCGTCGCGCAGCTCGCCGAGGCTGAGCTGGTCGACGAGCGACACGAGCACGTTGCGCTCCGTGTCGGCGGGGACGAGGACGCGGTACGCCAGGGTCTCGCCCTCGTGCAGGGAGAGGATGTGGGCGACGTCCGCCGAGGCCAGGGTGTCCTCGGTGAGGACGAGGATGGTGTCGGTCACGCCGCCGAGCCTAGTCGCGACCGAGCGTCCAGCGCCCCAGCAGCATGCCGTCGTGGTGCAGCAGGTGCGCAGGCCGGGCGGGCAGCGGGCCGAGCCAGTCCGGGCCCTGGACCGCGCGCAGCGCCGGCCCGCCCACCAGCAGCGGGCTCGTGGTGAGGCACAGCTCGTCCACCAGGTCCGCCTGCACCAGGTCGGTGAGCAGCCGCGGGCCGCCCTCGGCGAGCACCCGGGTCAGCCCGCGCCCCGCCAGGGCCGCCAGCGCGGCCGCGAGGTCCACCCGGTCGTCGCCGGTGACCAGCACCCGGTCCGCGCCGAGCTCCGCGCGCAGCTCCGTCAGGCGCGGGCACGCCGCCGTCGTGACGACGAACGGCGGCCGGTCGGTGCCCCGCAGGCCGGGGGGCAGCGCGCCCGACGCGGACACCAGGGCCAGCGCGAGGCCGGCGTCCTGCCCCCGGGC
>JAEWGQ010000037.1 GCA_023388235.1 Actinomycetes bacterium
GTGCCCATGAACAGCAGCTGCTTGCCGGGGTGCGACCACTGGTACGCCAGCAGGGAGCGGACGCCCGCGCGCTGCTGCCAGTCGTCGCCGGGCATCTTGCGCATCACGGAGCCCTTGCCGTGCACGACCTCGTCGTGGCTGATCGGCAGGACGAACTGCTCGGAGAACGCGTACACGAGGGAGAACGTCGCCTCGTGGTGGTGGTACCGCCGGTTGATGGGCAGCTCCGCGAGGTAGCGGAGCGTGTCGTTCATCCAGCCCATGTTCCACTTGAGCCCGAAGCCGAGACCGCCGCCGCTGGTGGGCGTCGTGACGCCGGGCCAGGCGGTGGACTCCTCGGCGATCATCACGACCCCGGGCGTGCGCCGGTAGGCCGTGGCGTTCGCCTCCTGCAGGAACGCGATCGCCTCGAGGTTCTCGCGGCCGCCGTGGGCGTTGGGACGCCACTGGCCGGGCTCGCGCGAGTAGTCCAGGTAGAGCATGGACGCGACGGCGTCGACGCGCAGGCCGTCGGCGTGGAACTCCTCGAGCCAGTACGTGGCGTTCGCGACGAGGAAGTTGCGGACCTCGTTGCGCCCGAAGTTGAAGACGTAGGTGCCCCAGTCGGGCTGCTCGCCGCGCATGGGGTCCGGGTGCTCGTACAGCGGGGTGCCGTCGAAGCGCGCGAGCGCCCACTCGTCCTTCGGGAAGTGCGCGGGCACCCAGTCGAGGATGACCCCGATGCCGGCGCGGTGCAGGGTGTCGACGAGGTGGCGGAAGTCGTCGGGGTGCCCGAACCGCGACGTGGGCGCGTAGTACGACGACACCTGGTAGCCCCAGGACCCCCCGAACGGGTGCTCCGAGACGGGCAGCAGCTCGACGTGCGTGAAGCCCATCTCCAGCACGTACTCGGTGAGCTGGGTGGCCAGGTCGCGGTACGACAGGCCCTGCCGCCACGACCCGAGGTGCACCTCGTAGATGCTCATGGGGCCGGAGTGCGGGTCGTGCGACCGGCGCTGCTCCAGCCAGTCGTCGTCGGCCCAGCGGAACCCGGACTCGACGACCACGGACGCGGTGGCGGGCGGGACCTCGGTGCCCTTCGCCAGCGGGTCGGCCTTCTGCCGCCACCCGCCGTCGGGGCCGAGGATCTCGAACTTGTACCGGGCGCCGGCGGTGACGCCGGGCACGAAGATCTCCCAGACGCCGGACTCGCCGAGCGAGCGCATGGCGTGCGTGCTGCCCTGCCAGTGGTTGAAGTCGCCGACGACGCGCACGGCCCGCGCGTTCGGTGCCCAGACGGCGAACGCCGTGCCCTCGACCTCGCCCATCGTGCCGGGGTAGCGGTGCACGTTCGCGCCGAGGACGGTCCACAGCTGCTCGTGGCGGCCCTCGTGGATCAGGTGCCGGTCGAGCTCCTGCACGGTCGGCAGGTAGCGGTACGGGTCGTCCACGCGGGTGGTGGTGTCCCCGTACGTCACGTCGAGGCGGTAGTCGACGACCTGCCGGTCGGGCAGCAGCGCGACCCAGATGCCGTCCTGCTCGTGGGTCGCCGCGGTGCTGCCGGTGGCGGTGACGACGACCACGGCGTCCGCCAGCGGCCGCAGCGTGCGGACGACGATGCCGTTCGGGGTGGCGTGCGCGCCGAGCACGGAGTGCGGGTCGTGGTGCACGCCGGACGCGACGGCGCGCAGCGTGTCGTGGTCGACGGTGACGGGCGACGTGTCAGCCGGGCGTTCCATGTGCCTACCCAACCACCACCGGGGCGTTCCTGCAGTCAGACGGGTCGCGTCACGCCCCGGCGGTGCGCCACCAGAGGTCGGCGAGCTCGCGGTGCCCCTCGGCGGTGGGGTGCACGCCGTCCCCGGCGAGGGTCGCGGCCCCGCGGTGCGCGGCGAGGGAGGTGAGGTGGGCCGCGGCGGGGACGAGCACGGCGCCGTGGTCGGCGGCCACCCGCCGGACGGCCTCGACGCGCGCACCCAGGTCCTCGTCCCACCAGCGCTCCTGGACGGCGGTGACGGGCAGGACGAACGGCTCGACGAGCACCAGGCGCCGCACGCCCGCGTCCTGGGCGCGGGTGAGCAGGGCGCGGTAGGTCGCCTCGAACGCGTCGACGGGGGAGTCCTCCCCGGCGTCGTACCGGCGCCAGGTGTCGTTGACCCCGATGAGCACGGACAGGACGTCGGGGCGGGCGTCGAGCACGTCGCGGTCCCACCGGTCGGCGAGGTCCGCGAGCCGGTGCCCGTTCACGCCGCGGTTGGTGACGCGCGCGCGGGCGAGCGGCCCCTCGGCCAGCAGCCGGACGTAGCCGTGCCCGAGGCCCTCGGGGTCGGCCCGGCGGTCGCAGTCGGTCACGGAGTCGCCGACGAACAGCACGTGGTGGTGCACGGCGGTCCGTCAGCCGATCAGCCGCTGCACCGCGTCGAGCGGGATGGAGAGCCAGTCCGGCCGGTTGCGCGCCTCGTACACGGCCTCGTAGAGCGCCTTGTCGAGCTCCAGCACCCGCAGCAGGTGGGCGCGGGCGCCGGGGTCGAGGTCCGGGCTCTGCCCCGAGTAGCCGGTCAGGAACGCGGCGCGCGCGACGTCGGTCCACGCGTGCGGGGCGTGCCCGACGGCGGCGGCGTAGTCGAACGACCGCAGCATGCCGGCGGCGTCCCGCAGCGCCAGGTCGGGCCGGGTGCGCTGCGCGACGGGCAGCAGCGGCTCACCCTCGAAGTCGAGCACGTACCAGGTGCCGTCGCCGCGCAGCACCTGGCCCAGGTGCAGGTCGCCGTGCACGCGCTGCCGGGCGGGGACGTCCGCGAGCAGGCGGGTGCGCTCGGCGAGGGCGGCGACGTGGTCGGCGACGGCGTCGAGCTGCGGCACGGCCGAGCGGGCCCAGTCGAACCGCTCGGTCAGCGCGTCGGCGACGGCCGCGCCGGTCGCGGGCACGACCGTGGCGTACGGGTCGGGCGGCAGCGCGCGGGCCAGGGCGCGGTGCATCTGGCCGATGACGACGCCGAGCTCCTCGGCGAGCGGACCGAAGGACTCGCCGCGCCCGGCCATCGCGCAGGCCAGCTCGAAGCCGTCGGTCGCGCCCGGGACGAACGCGCTCAGCACGCCGAGGTGCCCGTGGGCGGTGCGCTCGCCGTCGGGCCACTCGGCCCCCATCCAGGCGAGCGGGCGCGGGACGTGCGGCCAGCCGGCGTCGGCCAGCGCGCGGGGCACGTCCACGTCGGGGTTGTCGCCGTCCGACAGGCCCCGGAACACCTTGAGCATGGCGGTGCTGCCGTCCGGGCCGGCGCCCGGGAGGATCACCGAGGTGTTGGACTGCTCGCCGGGCAGCACCTTGGGCGCGCCGAGGTCGTCGGGGGTGACCGGCGGGACGTCGGTGGGACGGTCCGCGGCGGCCAGCCAGGCGCGCTCGAACTCGGGGCGGCCCGCGCCGTCGAGCACGGTGGTGCCGTCGGGCAGCCGGCCGACGAGCGCGGGGTCGGCGGCGTCCGCGGGCGGGGCCGCGC
>JAEWGQ010000038.1 GCA_023388235.1 Actinomycetes bacterium
CGCCCCTGACCAGGGCGATTGACCCTCGCGGCCCGGTGCCGCTACGTTGTCGCGCATCCAGAGACCGGTCTCTCGCAGAGATCGGTCTCCAACCGACAGAGAGGTCTCCCATGCTCGGCTTCGACCCGGACCGGTTCTCCGCGGTGATCGGCGGCGCCGCCCGCCTGCGCCCGCGGATCGAGGAGCTCGCGCAGCTCGTCGTGGACCGCGACCCGAACGCCCTGTTCCTCATCGGCTCCGGCGGCTCGCACGCCGCGATGTGGCCGTACGCGCTGCTGATGTCGACCCGCTCGACGCTGCTGACCCGCACGCCGATCGCCGCGGAGCTCGTCGTCTCCGGCGACCGGCACCTCACCGCCGACTCGGTCGTCGTGCTGGCGTCCCTGTCCGGCACCACCAAGGAGACCGTCGCCGCCGCGGAGTACTGCCGCGAGCGCGGGGTCACCACCATCGGCATGACGGGCGACGCCGGCTCGCCGCTCGCGCAGGTCGTCGACCACGTCCTGGTCAACCCGGCCGACGACGAGACCGCGTCCGAGTCGTACGACATCCAGCTCACGCTGCTGATGACCGCGATCCTCGCCCGCCGCGGCGAGTTCGACGGCTACCCGCGCCTCGCCGCCGCCATGGACCGCTCCGAGGAGATCCTGCTCGCCGTCCAGCAGCAGGCCGAGCCGGTCGCGGCGGCCTTCGCCGAGCGGCACCGGGAGACCGGGTACCACATGCTCGTCGGCGCCGGGAACCTCTGGGGCTTCGCCTACAACTACTCGATGTGCATCCTCGAGGAGATGCAGTGGCTGCACACCACGCGTGTGCACGGCGCCGAGTTCTTCCACGGCTCGCTCGAGCTCGTCGAGAAGGACACCAGCCTGATGCTGTTCGTCGGCGAGGACGAGAGCCGGCCGCTCATGGACCGCGTCCGCCGGTTCGCCGAGACCTACTCCGACGAGGTCATCGTCCTGGACTCCGCGGACTACCCGCTCGAGGGCGTCGACGCCGACCTGCGCGGCCTGTTCGCGCCCCTGGTCATGGACTCGATCACCATCCGCATCTCCAAGCACCTGGAGCAGGTGCGCCACCACCCCCTCGACACCCGGCGCTACTACCGCGTCGTCGAGTACTGAGAGAAGGACCCGATGTCTGCAACGACGCAGGCCACCACGCGCCCCCGCGTGGTCGGCTTCGGCGACAACGTCGTCGACCGCTTCCTCGACCGCCGGATCCTGTACCCCGGCGGCAACAGCGTGAACTTCGCGGTGTACGCCGGCCAGCTCGGGGCGGAGGCCGCCTACCTCGGCGTCTTCGGCACCGACGAGGCCGCCGCCCACCTGCGGGAGTCCCTCACCGGGCTGGGCATCGCCCTGGACCGGTGCCAGGACAAGCCCGGCGAGACCGGGTACTGCGACGTCACCGTCGTCGACGGCGACCGGGTGTTCGGCGACTGGAACGAGGGGGGCATCACCACCGCCGACCCGTTCCGGCTCGCGCCCGAGGACGTCGCCTACCTGGGCGGGTTCGACCTGGTGCACTCCGGCGTCTACGGCGGCGTGGCGGACCAGCTCGGCCTGCTCCGGGCGACCCCCGCGCTCGTGTTCTTCGACTTCTCCGACGAGGACGAGTTCCGCACCCCCGCGTACCTGGACGCGGTGTGCCCGGCCGTCGACCTCGCGCTGCTGTCGTGCGAGCACCTGAGCCTGGACGACACGATCGCCCTCGCGCAGGACGTGCGCCGGCGCGGGCCGGGGCTCGTGCTCGCCACGCGCGGCATGCACGGGTCGGTGCTGGTCGACGGCCGCGGCGTCCTGCACGGGACCGCCACGCCGGTCGAGGCGCTGGACACGATGGGCTGCGGCGACGCGTTCTCCACGGCGTTCGCCGTGCACTGCCTGCGGTCCGGGTGGCGGCGCGACGCGCTGCCGTCGGTGGACGACCTGCAGGAGGCGCTCGCGGTCGCGGCAGACTTCGCCGCGAAGCAGTGCCTGGTCGAGGGCGCGTTCGGTCACGGGAAGGAGTTCTGAGATGAGCTCCACCCTGGCTCCCGAGGGTCCCGTGACCGGGGCCCCGCCGCAGCCGCGGGGCCCCTGGCCGGGTCTGCGGCAGCGGCTCGCCGACCGGCGGACCCTGCTCGCCTACGCCGGCCTCGCCGTCGTCCTCGTGCTGGTCCTGACCCTCGCCCCGCACGGCGACGGCGCCGAGTACGGCGCGTGGTCCCTGCTGCCCGCGGGCACGCTGTTCGTGTTCATCCTGGTGACGCAGCAGGTGGTCGAGGGCTTCATCTGGGCGTCGCTGCTCGGCGCCGTGATGCTCGCCCGCGGCGACTTCTTCGCGTTCTGGATCGACCGCCTGTTCACCGAGGTCTCGAACACCGACAACCTCTGGCTGCTGGTGCTGCTGCTGAGCATCGGCGGGCTGATCGGCGTGTTCGAGCACCTGGGCCTGGCCGCGTCGTTCGCCGAGGCCGCCGCGCGCCTGGCCCGCGGGCCGAAGCGCTCCTCGCTCGTCACCGTGGTCGCCACCGCGCTGCTGTCGAACGACTCGTACCTGTCGACGTCCGGCGTCGGGGTGTCCATGACGCCCGTCAACAAGGGCTTCGGCCTGCCCCGGGCGTACAGCGCGATGCTCATCCGCTCGACCGCCGAGCCGACCTGCACCCTGAACCCCATCGGGTCCACCCCGGTGCTGGTCACGGGGCTGCTGGTCACGGCCGGCGTCGTCGCCGCGGACGAGCAGGTGTCGGCGTACCTGCACATCCTGCCGTACCTGTTCTTCTCGCTGGCCGTCGTCCTCGTGGCGGTGCTCGCCGCCGCGGGCGTCCTGCCGCGGATCGGCGGCATGCGCCGCGCCGCGGCCGTCGAGGCGCAGGAGGAGGCCGCCGCGCTCGCGGAGGCCACGGAGCCCGGCACCGCCGCCGCGGACGAGCCCGCCCGCCGCCGGCCGCACTGGGCCAACATGGTCGTCTCCATCGCGGCGGTCATCGTCGGCACGCTGATCACCGGCGACGTCCAGCAGGCGTTCCTCATCGCGCTCGTGGTCACCGGCGTGCTGCTGCTCGCGCAGCGGCTGACGACGCCGAGCGGCTACCTCGACGCCGTCATCGAGGGGATGAAGGACATCTTCTCGCTGGTGCTGCTCATGGCGATCGCCTTCGTGCTCGTCTCGTTCATCGCGGACCTCGACTTCGCCGGGTTCGTCATCCAGCACGTGTCGGGCGTCGTGGCCCCGGCGTGGCTGCCGCTCGTGGTGTTCCTCGTGTTCGGGGTCACCGAGCTGCTCGTCACCCTCAACTGGAGCCTGTACATCCTGCTGATCCCGGTGCTCGTCGCGCTCTGCGACCAGACCGGCGCCAACCTCTGGGCCACCGTCGCCGCGCTGCTCGGCGCCGGCACCTGGGGCCTGACCGCGTCGATCTCGTCGGACGTCGGCCTGCTCACCGCGTCGTCCACGGAGGTCGGCCTGTTCCGGCACTGGATCACGAACCTGCCGTACCAGGTCATCGCCTTCGTCGTCGCGGCCCTCGGGTTCGCCGTCGTCGGGCTGGTGGGTGCGTGATGGCCGCCGACCTGATCATCCGGTCCGAGGCGGTCTTCGACGCCGCCACCGGCACCGCCGCCCCGGGGCACGTCGCCGTCGCGGGTGACCGCATCCTGGCGGCCGGACCCGGCCGCGGGGACGACCACGCCGGCCCCGGCACGCGCGTCGTGGACGCCGGGGACGGCCTCGTGGTCCCCGGCCTGCACGACAACCACACCTTCGTCACCGCGCTCATGCTCGAGCACGCGGGGACCGACGTGTCGGCGTGCCGCACCCCCGCGGACGTCGTCGGCGCGCTCCGCCAGGCGCCCGAGCCGCCCCCCGGCGGGGTCCTGCTCGCGCGCGGCGCCACCCTCGGCGAGGACGCGCACGCCGCCCTGGCCGACGCGCTCGACCAGGCGTTCGGGGACATCCCCGTCGTCGTGCTGGGCCGGGAACGGGGGTGGCTCGTGGCCGGCCGGGCCGCCCGGCGCGCGCTCGGTGACGGGCTGGACCCGGCGTCGAACGAGGCGCTCGCCCCGCTGTACGCCGCCCTCGCCCGGGACACCGCCGTGGTGCGCCGCACCTACACGGACACCGCCCGGCGGATGGCGGCGCAGGGCGTGGTCTCCGTCAAGGAGATCGCGTTCGACGACTACCTCGGCATGCTGCCCGTGCTCGACGACCTGACCCGCTCCGGCGACGTGCACCTGCGGATCAGCTTCGCGTCGCAGCCCGTGCAGGCCCCCGCCGACCTCGCGTTCGGCGACCGGGCACGGGAGCAGTACGCCACCGCGCGGCTGCGGTTCCACGGGTTCAAGCTGATGACGGACGGGTCGTTCGACGAGTTCACCGGCGACCTCGCCGGGCCCGCCGACGCGTTCACCGCCCGGCAGCACGCGGACGTCGACTACGCCACCCTGCGCGCGGAGGCCCGGCGGATCGTCGCCGCCGGGCACACCCTCGCGCTGAACGCCGACGGGGACGGCGCCGTCGCGCGCTGCCTCGACGTCGTCGAGGAGATGGCCCGGGACGGCATGGCCCTGCCGGAGCTGCTGTCCCTGTCCGACGTCTCGCTCATCACCGACGAGGACGCACGCCGCGCCGGGGCCCTCCGGGTGTTCTGCGAGGTGTACACGCAGCTGCTGCTGATCGACGGGTACACCACCGACCTGGTCCGGGACATCCTCGGGCCGGAGCGGGAGCAGCGGCTCGGCAACCACGCCCGGCTGCTCGCCGCCGGTGCGCGGCTCACCTCCGGGACCGACCTGCCGCTGTTCTTCCCGTCCCTCGGCGAGGCGATGCTCTCGGCCGCCGACCGCCGGTTCCCCGACGGCGGACCGGACGGCGGCTGGCACCCCGGGCGCGGGCTGACCCGGGCGCAGGTCGTCGACTCGTGGACCGGCACCGCCGCCGCGGCGATGGGCCTCGACGGGTGGACCGGGGCCCTGCGCCCCGGGCTGCGCGCGGACGTCGCGGTGTTCGACCGCGACCTGCTGCGGGTGCCCACCGACCGGCTCGCCGGGTCCGCGGCGGTGCTCACCGTCGCCGGCGGGACCGTGGTGCACGAGGCGTGAGCAGGGGTGACGCGTCGGATAGGCTCACCGGCGTGTCCGGCGCGTCACCCACCCGAGTCACGGTCACCGACGTCGCCCGAGCGGCCGGCGTGGCCCGGGCGACAGCGGCCCGGGTGCTCGGCGGCTACGGCTCCGTCCACGCCGGCCTGCAGGAGCGGGTCCGCGACGCGGCCGCCGCCCTCGGCTACCAGCCGAACACCCTCGCCCGCTCGATGGCCACCGGCGTCACGCACACCATCGGCGTCGTCGTCGCCGACATCGGCAACCCGTTCTTCGCCGGCGTCGTCCGCGGCATCGCCGACGCCGCCCGCGCCGCCGGCTACGACACCATCGTCGTCAACACCGACGAGAGCGCCGACCGCGAGCAGGACGCCGTGCGCGTGCTGCTCGGCAAGCAGATCGACGGCCTCGTCGTCGCCTCCGCCGTCGGCGCCGCGGGCGACCCCGGCCACCTGCGCGCCGCCGTCGAGCGCGGCGTCCCCGTCGTCGCCGTCGACCGCGAGCTGCCCGGCCTCGACGTCGACGCCGTCGTGATCGACAACCACGACATCGCCGCCGAGGCCGTCCGCCACCTCACGGCCGCCGGGCACCGGCGCGTCGCCCTCGCCTGGGGCCCCGCCCTCCCGCACCGCCCCCGCTCCCTGCAGACGCTCCTCGCCGCCAGCGGCCGGGACCTGCCCACCAGCGGCGCCCGCCTGCGCGGCTGGGCCGACGCGCTCACCGAGGCCGGACACGAGCCCGACCCCGCCCTCGTCATGACCGGCAGCCAGACCATCGAGGGCGTCCGCCGGTTCGTCACCCGCCAGGTCCAGGCCGCCGACCCCGCCACCGCCGTGTTCGCCACCGAGACCGACGCCGTGCTCGGCACCCTCGCCGCCGCCCGCGACCTCGGCCTGCGCATCCCCGAGGACCTGTCCGTCGTCGGGTTCGACGACAGCCCCTGGGCCACCGTCACCGTGCCCGCCCTCACGATGGTCGAGCAGCCCGTGCGGCAGCTCGGGCAGACCGCCGCCGGGCGGCTCGTCCAGCGCATCGAGGGCCGGGGGGCCGGGGCCGCCCGCACGCGGGCGCTGCGCGCGCGGCTCGTGGTGCGGAACTCCGTGGCGGCGCCGCGGGCCTAGCGAGCCAGGGTCGCCCCGGTCGTGCGCGGTGCTCACCCACCGAATCGAAATCCGGCAAAACGGACATCTCTGGACGTATCGCCTGCTAGGGTCCGACCAGCCGATCGTGGAGGTTGCGATGCACCGGGTCCCGATCTTCAAGCTGGAGTCCGTCGGCCAGGTGCTGCCGCCCGGGGACGTGCACCAGATCCGCAGGGTCCTCGATGGCGGCGGCATGTGCTTGCTTCCCTCGGATACCTGCTACGCGATAGCAGTGCAGCCGCTCAGGCGGGGGACGACGCAGCTGCTCGACCGGGTGCTGGCGCGCGGTCATGCCAAGATCTCCCTCTCGTTCGCCAGCCAGCTGATGGTCGAGCGTTTCGTCGACCTCGGTGTGGAGGAGTACCGCATCCTCGACGCCTCCGACAGGAGCACTCCGATCACGGTGGTCGCCCCGATCTCCGAGGATCTGGACCCACAGGTTCGCCGCGCACTCCCTGCTGCCCTGTTCACCGACGACCGGCTCGGAGTGCGGCTTCCCACGAGCTGGGTGGAACGCCAGATCTCCGCCGAGATCGACGGCCCTGTGACGTCCGCAGCGATCTACTACCCCAACGGGGACCCGGTACGCGACTTCGACGACGCTCTCGAGATCACCACGTCGGGCATGGACGCTCACGGCATCCCGTTCGGCCGCCTGGTCGCCGTCCGTCACCCCACCATCCGCTCACAGGACGTGAGCTCGGTGGTCCGGTTCGACGGGGGCGTCGGCGAGAACCGTCGAGGGTTGCGAGTGCTGCGCGAAGCAGCGGTCGGGGCGAAGCAGCTCAGCGAGATCGCCGGCCGGATCAGCTTCCGGGACGTGGAAGAGTGGACGTGAACCAGCGTGGGTACCGTGCAGCGGCGAGGGTCCGCGACTCGTTGGCGAGCACGGGGGCCGAGCACCGGCACGTCGATCTTCTCGAGTCCCGGCTCGCCTCGTCCGATGTCGAGGAGAGGCAGCGGGTCACCGAGGAGCTCGTGGACCTGGCGATACTCGTCGAGCGCCGTGAACAGGGTCGACGGGAGCCTGTTCTCCCCCGCGACCCCGACGAGGCGCGGACGGTCCTCTCGGGTCTGCGTGGGTTCACTGATCCGATCGAGTCCAGGCTCGAGGAGCAGCTGGAAGCCGTGCGCACGTCTCGGCGGGCCTGGGCCACCGGAACGATAGTGCTGGCGGTCGGATCCTCGGCTGTGGCGGCGGTCGCCGTGTTCGTCATGTTGATCGCCGATCGCAACCCTTCCCCCGCTCTCGTCGCCTGCGTGGGGGCAGCTGCCGCCGGGCTCATCGCCTCCGTCGTCGTCACATTCCGCATCCTCCAGACGAAGGACGAGACCGAGAGGCGGCTCAATGAGAAGATGCTCGCCCTCGCTTTCCTCGAGGCCTCGATCGAGCTGGCGGCGGACAAGCCGGAAGCCGCGCCCCTGATCGAGCGGAGCTTCGACATGTTCCTGGCGCACTACGAGACAGGGCAGAGTGCTCTGTCTGCTTCCGACCTCGTTCCGAAGTAGGCGCGAGTCCGTCAGCGGGAGTGCGTCGGACGTAGCGACGCCTCTCCTGGGCGGCTCATGTGGCGATCCCTCGGGAAAGCCGTGAACCCCTCCAGGACGTGGTCCGTCGTCGATGGCGCCCTCGGACGTTCTGTCTCCATCGACAGCTCTGGGCCGCCGTCATCGTCCCCGCCCTCACGACGGTCGATCGATCGGTGCGGCAGCTCGGCCGGAGCGTCGTGGGGCCAGCTCGTGGGGCGGTGCCGTGGCGGCGCCGCGGGCCTAGCGGGACTCCGGGCCCACGCCCCGGCGCGGGCCGCCGCTACGGTCGAGCCACCCCACCGGCGAGGAGAGTGCCCATGGACGTGCGTCCGCCGCGAGCCGCCCGGCGCGTCTCCGCCACGTGGCACGCCCTCGCGACCGGCGACCCCGGCCGCCCACCGGTGGACCCCGCCGTCGTGGCGGCCCTGCCCGACCCCGCCCGCCGGTGGCTCACCCGGGCGGCCGCCCCCGGGCTCCCCGCGCGCGACACCGTCGTGCTCGCCATGCACGGCCGGATCCGCGTCGGCCGCTGGTGCCCGTTCACCGCGCGGCAGGTGATCGCCGCCCGCCGCGGGTACGTGTGGGCGGCGAACCCACGCCTCGGGCCCGTCCCCATGCAGGGGTACGACCTGTACGCCGACGGCGCCGGCGCGATGCGCTGGCGGCTCGCCGGCGTCGTCCCGCTCGTGACCGCCGACGGCGCCGACGTCAGCCGCAGCGCCGCCGGGCGCCTCGCCGCCGAGATCGTGCTCACGCCGGCGGCCGCCCTCGGCCCGGGCGTCCGCTGGGAGCCCGTGGACGCCGAGCGCGCGGTCGCCCGGGTCACCGTCGCCGGCACCGGCGCCGAGTACCCCGTCACCGTCGAGGTGGACCCCGCCGGCGCGCTGCGCTCGGTGCGGCTGCCGCGCTGGGGCGACCCCGCCGGGCGCGGGTACGCCGAGCACGAGTTCGTCGTGCGGTGCGCGGGGGAGCACCAGGCCAACGGGTACCGGCTGCCCGCCCGGTTCACCGCCGGGTGGACCGTCGACGGGGCGGTGGTGCCGTTCTTCGAGGCGGAGGTGGACGCGGCGACGTTCCGGTGATCGACCGAGCGGGCGTGGCGAGGGAGAGGACGTACTGGCCGATCTGCTGGCGATGCGATTGGCGTCGAGCCCGTACCAGTCGCCCCGGGCTGAGCCGTGAGCACCACGTTGTCCAAGAGGGAACGCACGGCGCCCTCCGAGGACCGGTCGTGGAACCGGCGGATGCGCAGGACGCCCGAGATCGGCTCGCTCGGCATCGCGGCGACGGTCTGCGCGCGCTCGGTGGTACGCCGGCGCGCAGTGCGGCCAGCTCAACATCGAGGCCAAGGCCGACGAGATCGTCACGGTCAAGTCCTCGCGGGTCGCCTGTGAGCTGCACCGCGACGTGGCCTACGCCGCGCCGTCCTACCCGGCCGCGCTCGACCTGTTCACGTCCGGAGGCGGCTGCGTCGCGCTCGGCGGCACCGACTTCATCGCACCGACCGCCACCGCGCTCGCCTCCGGCCGGCGAGGGGCTCGTCCCGCTCGAAGGTGACCTGCCTACCGGCGGCAAGGGCGACGTCATCTCCATGCAGCACTCCTTGGTGGGCCTGAACCCGACGACCGGCGGCGAGCCCGTCTACGCCGCGTACCGCTCGCTCGACACCGCGGCGTAGCGGACCGAGTCTGTCGAGCAGAAGGGCCAGCCGTGCTTCTGGGGCCCCGCGATCGCGGGTCGCGAGCGGGCGCGGGCCGAGATCGAACGGGCGCTGCGAACGCGGACGCGGATATCAGTGTCTGAGGAGGACCACATGGCAAGACTGACGGCGAACGGGGTGAACGCGCTGCAGCGCGAGACCGGGATGAAGCTGGGCGAGCTCGTTGAGCGCACCAAGTCCACCGAGTCTGATACCGACACCTGGGCGCTCAAGGCCACCGAGTTGCTCTCCGAGCGGGCGCGCGGAAACCTGCTCACTTGGGACCAGGTGTGGGACCGGCCGCTGCGGGTCCCATGCGCCTCGTCTTCCATCGGAGGGCGGGGCGCATCGTCGTGAGCACGTGGACTCAGGAGTTCGCGAGCGCGAGCTCGCGCGCCTCCTCCTTGACCAGCGCGACCTGTGTCTGCCGGTCGTCCCGCAACTCCTGGGCGTCGGCGTCGGACGTCGGTGTGGGACCAACTTCGGGCTCACGCTGCCAGGGGCGGACCAGCTCGAAAGTGTCCGGAGTGAACACGTCGAGCAGCCACTTGATGGAGTCGAAGATCGTGCCGTGGTGAGGCTCGACGTCAGCGTGGACCTGGACGACGTTGTCCCAGCTCAGCGAGGTGAACGTCCCGTGCCGGAAGGTGCGTGCGTCGGCCCAGAGCCGCAACTCCTCGGGTTCCTTGAACGGGTCGGATTCGAGGAACTTGAGATCGTCAGCGCTGACCGGGACGTAGGCCCAGATGGCAAGGCGGTCGAGGTCGCCGAGGACGCAGGAGTACAGGTAGTCGACGCCGAGATCGTGGAAGACGCCGACGAGGGGTTCGCCGACCTCGAGAAGCGTGATGCGCGACATCGAGGTCTCGGTGGGGAGCCATGGGGTCAGGCCCTGGCGGAAAGCGGGCACCGGACCATCCTCTCGTTCAGTCCCAGCAAGTGTCGAATCGAATGCTCAGATCGCCCGGCCAGTCCGGATCTTGATGGTTCAGCGGATCGTCGTGGGGGTGGACGACTGATGTGTGCGCTCCCGAGGTGAACCGGCCCGGCGTGTGCACGACGGCCAGCTGGACGGCTCGGATGTCGCCCACTCGCGCGTGCCGCACGTACACCTCGCGGTTGCCAGGGTCGCGACCCACCGACTTCCTGAACGCGGACGCGCCATCGAACTCGCCGCGCACGACGGAGAGCGCGCCGTCTTGATCCCGATCGCGCGGTCGCCGGTGAAAGGAGTCCGAGGCGAAGCTCCATTGGGAGACGACCTCGTCGTCCGCCAGGCAGGTCTCGGGCGTCTCGCCCTCGCATCTGCAGGCCAAGCCCGACACAGACTTCGACACGGGTACCTCCTTCGTTCAGCCGGAGGCTAGCCCACAGACTCGCGCCGTGTGGCTGGTTCGGGCGAAGTCGCTCCTGCCGCCGCGTCGGCGTCGTCGCGCGCCTTCTTGCACATGACACCGATCAGGTAATCGACTATCTGGTCGGCGTCCGAGGGGAGCGCCCCAGTGTCTTGCAGAACGCCGATTGCCGACTGTGTTGCCTGTCCGACCAGTTTGGCGGCCTCGTGCACCTCGTGCGTCCCGAACGCCAGGACCACGTTCGTCGCTTCGCCGAACCGGCGACCAGCCGCGTCGTTCCAGTCGATCGCCTTGCGCCGCTCCGCTTCGAGGTCCTCTCGGTCCCCCGCCGTCAGGCTCCGGACGAACTCCTCCGGAACCGACGACGTGACCGCTACGCGGATCATCGACTCCCGGACCTCGTAGGCAGCGCGAATCGCCTCCGCATGAGCCGCCTGCCGCAGGTCCCGCGCTGCCTTCAGCCGGTCGCGCCGGCTTCGGCGTAACTCGACGAATACCGTGACTCCACCCGCGAGCAAGGCGCCGATCAGCACTCCGAACAGCTGGCTGTCCCAGAACGAACTCGCGTTCACCAACTCGATCGGCAGCGGCTCCATGAGCGCACGCTAGCGCGGCACCGACTTCTGGCCTTCTCTTTGCTGCACGTTTGCTGCACGAGCCGAGCGTCGATCTGCCCAACTCAGGGTAAGTGACGAGGTCAGCCGGGTGGGCCCCGTGGGGATCGAACCCACAACCCGCGGATTAAAAGTCCGCTGCTCTGCCAGTTGAGCTAGAGGCCCGGGTCATGCGGAGATGCACCTGAACATCCCCAGGGGAAGACCAAGGGAGAAGTCGCGAGGTGCGCGGGGTGTACCGCCTGCCCAGTCGCAGCGTACCGGCGGGCGCAGGCACGGGTCCCTGCGCCTAGGGCTCGGTGGTCGTCGGCGGGCGCTCGATGAGTCGGCCGGGTGCGGCGA
>JAEWGQ010000041.1 GCA_023388235.1 Actinomycetes bacterium
CGGCGTCCGCGGGCTGCCGCGCGCGGGCGGCGTCCGGGAGCCGGCCGACCGCGGGACCCGTCATGCCCGCCGAACCTAGGCCCGGGGGGTCAGCGCCGCGAGTCGGCCCCGAAGCGGCGCAGCAGCGCCTGGGCCGCGCGCGCGACGAGCCCGTGGTCGTGGGTGACCGCGAACTCGAACTCCCGCCCCGCGTCGGCGCCGGTGCCGGGCCCCTCGACGGGCGAGGGCCGCACCTCGCGGGCCACGAGCGCGACCGACTCGTGCGCGCCGAGCACGACGACCGTCCACTCCCGGGCCAGGGGCTCGTCCGGCGAGAGCCGCGCCCACCGCACGCCGGGGGGCAGGGCGCCGACGGAGCCGGCGCCGAGCGCGCCCACGAACGGCAGGCGCTCCGCGAGGCGGCCGTAGCGGCGCGCGGACCGGCCGTCGAAGTAGCGGGCGTCCTGGAACGCCCCGAGCACCAGCGGCGGGACGCGGTGCGCCACGGCGGCGACCTCGAGGGTGCGCGACAGGGGGAGCAGCAGGTGCTTGGGCGCCAGCCGCACGTCCCGGCGGGCCGCGACGATCTCGTACGGCGTGGCCTCGCCGGCGGGCGACGCGTGCGGCCGCGGCAGCCGGCCGACGTGCCGGTCGCCCGCGGGCAGCAGCCGCTGCGGGCGCCCGAGGTACCAGCCCTGGCCGAGGTCCGCGCCGAGCACCAGCGCGCGCGTGAGGTCCTCGCGGGTCTCGATGCCCTCGGCGACCACGCGTGCGCCGGTGGCCTCGGCGCGGGCGCGCACCGCACCGGCGACGGTGATCGTCTCCGGGTCCTCGAGCGTCCGCAGCAGCTGCAGGTCGAGCTTGATGACCTCGGGGGCGAGCAGCGGGATGAACGCGAGCGACTCGGGGACGGCACCGACGTCGTCCAGCGCGATCGCGCACCCGGCGGCGCGGAGCCGGGCGGCGGCGTCGAGCATGCCGGCGGGGTCGTGCGCGAGGGCCCGCTCGGTGATCTCGACGACCACCCGCACGTGCGGGTCCCGCCGGGCCAGCGTGTCGAGCACCTGCGGCAGGTGCCGGGACAGGGTGCGCGGCTCGACGTTGAGGAACAGGGTGTGCGACGCGCCGCCGGAGGCCTGCGCGGCGTCCGCGAGCGCCCGGGAGATCGCGGCCTGCTCGAGCTCGCCGAGCAGCCCGTCGGCCTCCGCGGCGTCCAGCACGTCGAGCGGCGACCGCCAGCCCGAGCCCTCGGGCGTGCGCAGCAGGGCCTCGCGGCCGAGCACGTCGCCGGTGGCGAGCTCGACGACCGGCTGGTACGCGCAGTGCACGCCGCCCGTGCGCAGGAGCTCCGGCACCGACACGTGCCCCCGGCGCTCCGGCAGGGACAGGAGGGTCACCCCCCTCCCATCGGCCGGCCCGCCCGGGATCTGAACGTCCTGGCCACGCCGGTTCCCGCCGGGCCGGCCCGGGCGCCGCGCGCGGGTGACCGGCGGCCGGTGCCGCCCGGGGTGGTCGAGCGGCCGCCGGCGGGGTAGAACCGGGGGCATGAGCACCCGCCCCCGCAACCTCACGTCCGACCCCGCCGCCGAGCGCCTGGCCGAGCCCCCCACGTC
Source organism: Actinomycetes bacterium (assembly GCA_023388235.1). GTDB lineage: Bacteria > Actinomycetota > Actinomycetes > Actinomycetales > Cellulomonadaceae > Cellulomonas. The sequence goes on from JAEWGQ010000041.1 coordinate 1,593, forward strand.
CGAGGCGGAGCTGCGCGCCCAGGACGCCCGCTCCGGCGGCGACCCGTCCGGCGGGCCCCGTTCCCTGCGGGACAGCGAGCTGCTGCCCGACGACGAGGCGATCGCCGCCTCCGACGACTGGGACGAGCCCGAGCGCCTCTGACCGCCCGCACGCAGCACGAGGCCCCGGTCACCCCCTGGTGACCGGGGCCTCGGCGTCCGTGGCCGGGCGGCCCGCTCAGCGGTTCGCGGCCGCCTTGGCGGCCTTGCCGGCGCTGCGCGCGGCGCCCTTCTCGGTGGTGGCGCCGCTGGTGCTGAGCTCGCCGCCGGCGGACTCGAGGTGCGCGCGCACGAACCAGTGGAACAGCTCGAGCTCGTGCAGGTGCCCGACGAGCAGGTCGTTGGTGACGGTGTCGAGGTCCTCGACGTCGTCCGCGGCCTTGCGGTGGTCCTCGATGATGCCGACGTAGACCTCGTCGAGGGCGCCCAGGTGCTCGATCGCCCCGGCGCGGCCGATGGAGTAGTCGTCCCAGGTGCGGTCGGCGACGAGCGCGCCCGGCGTGCCGACCGGCGCGACGCCCAGGGTCGCGATGCGCTCGGCGATCGCGTCCACCATCGCGCGCACCGCGTCGACCTGCGGGTCGATCATCTCGTGCACCGCGATGAAGTGCGGGCCCGTGACGTTCCAGTGGATGTGCTTGAGGGTGAGCGCCAGGTCGTTCAGGGCGTTGAGCCGCTTCTGCAGGACCGCGGCCACCGCCGCGCCGTCCTCCACCGTGAGCGACGGGACGGTGTACTTCGGCAGTTCCGTGCGGCGAGCCATGGCAAGTCCTCCTCGTGACGGTCCTCGGCGTCCGGCGACGCCGTCCGCCCTCCACGCTGCCCCAACCCGTGCGGGTCCGCAATCGCAGGTGGGGCGGGTGCTCAGCCGCCGGCGCCGCGCTCGAACGGGTCCCCGTCGGCCTCGAGGCGGGCCAGCACCTCGGCGGGCGCGAGCTGCTCGAGGCCGGGGCCGATCTCGTCCCACCAGCGGGGCGCCGCGACGGCGGGACGCTCCCGGCCGCGCAGGGAGTAGGGCGTGATCGTCGTCTTGGCGGGGTGGTTCTGGCTCCAGTCCACGAGCACGCGGCCCGTGCGGGCGTCCTTGCGCTGCACGGCCACGACCAGGTCCGGGTGCGCGGCGGCGAGCTCGTAGGCGAGGTCGCGGGCGTACTGGCGCACCTGCATCGCGGTGCGGCGCCCGTCGAGCGGCGCGTAGAGCTGCAGGCCCTTGCTGCCGGACGTCACCGGCACGGTCGTCGCGAGGCCGTCGGCGCGCAGCCGGTCGGCGACCAGGTGCGCCACCCGCGCGCACTCGGCCAGGCCGGCGGGCGCGCCGGGGTCGAGGTCGACGACGAACCGGTCCGGGTGCCGCACCCCGCCGCGCGGGCCGACGCGCCACTGCGGGGTGTGCAGCTCGAGCGCGCCGCCGTTCGTGGCCCACACCAGGCCCGCGACGTCGTCGAGGAACGGCAGGTCGAGCTCCTTGCCCTCGTCCTCGGCGCCGGGGGCCGCGCGCAGCGTCTGGCGCCGCAGCCACCCCGGGGCGCCGCGCGGGGTGTTCTTCTCGAAGAACCGCTCGCCGCCGACGCCCTCCGGGAACCGGATCCGGGTGACGGGCCGGTCGCGGAGCTGCGCCAGCAGCGCCGGAGCGGCCCGCACCACGTAGTCCACGGCCTCGGCCTTCGTGGTCCCGGTCGCCGGGTACAGGACGCGGTCGAGGTGGGTCAGGCGCACCTCCCGGTCGCCGACGCGCACGGACTGCGGCTGCTCGCTCACGGGGACTCCCAGGGGTCGGGACCGACGTCGGTGCGCCGGCCGCGGATCACCGGCTGCCGGAGCCGGCCGGACGGCGTGCGGGTGAGGTACCGCACGTCGAGCACGACCTCGGGGCGCACCCAGACGGTGCCGCGCGCGTCGACCGGCTCGAGGCGCTCCGCGAACGGGGACGCGTCGGTGGTGAGCGGCGCGAGCACCGCGGCGAGGTCGCGGGCCGCCGCGCCCGCCAGGCCGCTGCCGGCGCGGCACAGGAACCGCAGGCCGCCGTCCGCGCCGGGCGCCCCGAGCAGCACGGCGCCCAGGCGCCCGCTGCCGGTGGTCTCCGCGCGCCACCCGCCGACCAGCGCCGCCCGCGTGCGGTGGTGCACCGCCTTGACCCAGTCCGCGGACCGGCGGCCGGCCTGGTACGTCGAGGAGGCGCGCTTGGCGACGACGCCCTCCAGGCCCTGCGCGGCGGTGGCGGACCAGATCAGGGCGCCGTCGTCGTACACGGGGGACAGCCGGGCGGGCTCGGGCAGGTCGAGGGTCTCCAGCGCCGCGCGGCGCTCGGTGAACGGGCGGCGGGTGAGGTCGGTGCCCGCGAGCGCCGGCACGTCGAACACCAGGTACGACACCGGGACGCGGCGGGCCAGGGCGGCGGCGCGCGCGGGGTCCCGCACGTGCATCCGCTCGGCGAGCGCGACGAACGACGGCACGCCGTCCCGCAGCGCCAGCACCTCCCCGTCGAGCACCGTGCCGGGCGGCAGCGCCGCCGCGAGCCCCGCCAGCTCCGGGTACGCCGCGGTCGCGTCCCGGCCGTTGCGGCCCACGAGGCGCAGCCCGTCGGCGGTGCGCTCCGCGAGGATCCGGACCCCGTCCCACTTCACCTCGAACCGCCAGCCGGGGCCCTCGGGCAGCCGCGCGGCGCCGCCCACCTGGGGCGCAGGGGTGGCGAGCATGGGCTGCACGGGTCCATCCTGCCCAGGACACGACGTTTCGTCGCGGGGAGCCTCCCCGCCGGGAGGGGTGGACGCCGATGCGCGCGATCTGGAAGGGTGCCGTCGCGTTCGGGCTGGTCAACGTGCCCGTGAAGCTGTACGCCGCCACGGGGGAGCACGAGGTCCCGCTGCACCAGGTGCACAAGAAGGACGGCGGGCGGATCCGCTACAAGAAGTTCTGCAGCATCGAGGACGAGCAGGTCGAGTACGGCGAGATCGCCAAGGGCTACGAGACCGACGACGGGCAGCTCGTGGTGCTCACCGACGAGGACCTCGACCGGCTGCCGCTCGCCACGGAGCGCGAGATCGAGGTGATCGAGTTCGTGCCCGCCGACCAGGTGGACCCGATCCTGCTCGCCAAGACGTACTACCTGGAGCCGGACCGCACCGCGGCCAAGCCGTACGCCCTGCTGCGCGAGGCGCTGACCAGCACGGACCGGATGGCCGTGGTCAAGGTCGCGCTCCGCCAGCGGGAGTCGATGGCGGTGCTGCGCGTCCGGGACGACGTCATCTGCCTGCAGACGCTGCTGTGGCCGGACGAGGTGCGCGAGGCGGACTTCCCGATCCTCGAGCAGGACGTCACCGTCAAGCCGCAGGAGCTGGCGATGGCGTCCTCGCTGGTCGAGTCGCTGGCCGGCGACTTCGACCCGTCGGGCTTCGAGGACCGGTACCGCGCGGCGCTGGAGGAGGTCATCGAGCAGAAGGTCTCGGCCGGCCGCACCCAGGCCGTGCCGCAGCCCGAGGAGGTCGGCGAGGGCGGGCAGGCCACCGGCGAGGTCGTGGACCTGCTGGCGGCCCTGCAGCGGTCCGTCGAGAAGGCCCGCGCGGGGCGCGGCGAGCCGGCGCAGGAGGAGGCCACCGGCACGTCGGGGGCCGCGCCCGCGAAGGGGTCGCGCCGCACGAAGAAGGACGCCGGCGACGCGCCCGCCAAGGCGCGGACCTCGCGGGCGAAGAAGGACGCCGCCGACCCGCCCGAGGACAAGCCGGCGCGACCCCGCCGCAAGCGGGCGTCCTGACGCGTGGCGGGCGACGACGCGCGGCTCCGCGCGGACGTGGTGGCGGCGCTGCGGCGTGCCGCGTTCCTGCTCGAGCGGGGCGGTGCCACGTCGTACCGGGCGGACGCGTTCCGGGCGGCCGTCCGCACGCTGGAGCGGCTGGACCCGGCCGAGCTGCGCGCCCGGGTGTCCGCGGGGACGCTGACCGACCTGCCCGGCGTCGGGGCCCGCACCGCCGAGGTCGCCACCGCCGCGGCGGCCGGGGGACCGGTGCCGTACCTGGAGGACCTCGAGGAGCGGTACCCGGCGGCGCGGGCCACGGGCGCGGGGGCGGAGCTGCGGTCGGCGCTCCGGGGCGACCTGCACGCGCACACCGAGGCGAGCGACGGGTCCACCCCGGTGCAGGAGATGGTGCTGGCGGCGATGGAGCTCGGGCACGAGTACCTGGCGATCACGGACCACTCGCCGCGCCTGACGGTCGCGAACGGCCTGTCGCCCGCCCGGCTGCGCGCGCAGATCGAGCAGGTCGAGGCGCTGAACCGGGCGATCGCGCCGTTCCGGGTGCTCACGGGCATCGAGGTCGACGTCCTGGACGACGGGTCGGTCGACCAGGAGCCCGAGCTGCTGGACCGGCTCGACGTCGTGGTCGCGTCCGTGCACTCCAAGCTCCGGATGGACTCCGCGGCGATGACGCGCCGGATGCGCGCGGCGGTCGCGAACCCGCGGGTGGACGTGCTCGGGCACTGCACGGGGCGCCAGCTCACCGGCAAGCGGCAGCGCCCGCCCAGCGACTTCGACGCGGCGGCCGTGTTCGCCGACTGCGCGGAGCACGGGGTCGCCGTCGAGATCAACTGCCGTCCCGACCGGCTGGACCCCCCGCACGCGCTGCTCGACGTCGCCGTCGCCGCGGGCTGCCTGTTCACCGTCGACACCGACGCGCACGCGCCGGGCCAGCTCTCGTGGCAGCCCGTCGGCTGCGACCGCGCCGCCGCGCACGGCATCGGGGCGGACCGGGTGCTCGACGCGTGGCCGCTGGAGCGCCTGCTCGGGCACCTCGACGCACGCCGCGTGACCCCCGCCTGAGGGGTCCGGGACACGCCTGACCCGCGTGGTTGTGCGCCGAAGGGGTCGTCGTGCCGTTAAGGTCGTCCGCGTCGGTCCGCCGGGATCAGCGCCCGCAGGGGCAGCCGCTCGGACCGCGCACCTTCGTTCGATCCACAAGGAGCACATCCGTGAGCGTGAACCGCACCGAGCTCGTCCAGGCCATCGCCGCCAAGGCCGGGCTCACCAACACCGCTGCCGACGCCGCCCTCAAGGCCTTCCAGGAGGTCCTGGTCGAGCAGCTGAGCGCCGGCGAGAGCGTGACCATCCCCGGCCTGCTCGCGGTGTCCCGCGCCGACCGCGCCGCCCGCACGGGCATCAACCCGCAGACCGGCGAGAAGCTGGACATCCCGGCCGGCTACCGCGTGAAGCTCACGGCCGGCAGCGCCCTCAAGCGCGCCGTCGCCAACTGAGCGACCCCGCACCGCACCGCGAGCCGGGGGCCTGGACGGGCCCCCGGCTCGCGGCGTCCCCGGGCCCGCCCGGTGCCCCGCCCGCGCGGGTAGGATGGTCAGCCGCCCGGACCGGGCGGACGGAGGGAGCAGCCACGATGGCGGTCATGCAGCGCAACACCAAGCAGCGCGCGGAGATCCTGACCCTCCTGGACGACCTGGACGAGTTCCGCAGCGCCCAGCAGCTGCACGACCTGCTCAGGGGCCGCGGCTCGACCACGGGCCTGGCGACCGTCTACCGGGCGGTCCAGACGCTCGCCGACGCGGGCGAGGTGGACGTGCTGCGCTCCCCGGAGGGCGAGGCCGTCTACCGGCGCTGCGTGCGCCGCAGCCACCACCACCACCTGGTCTGCCGGTACTGCGGCAAGGCGGTGGAGATCGACGGGCCGGGCGCCGAGACGTGGGCCGAGCAGGTCGCCGGCGCGCACGACTTCTCCGACGTGGAGCACACGATCGAGCTCGTCGGCACCTGCGCCGAGTGCCGGGCGGCGCGCGCGGGGCAGTCCTGACGCTGCGGCAGGATGGTCGGGTGGACAGACTGCACGACCCCGACCGCCGCGAGCTCGGCTCCGACAACTACGCCGGGGTGCACCCCGAGATCCTGGCCGCCCTGGCCGCCGCCAACGAGGGGCACGTCCCCGGGTACGGCGCCGACCCCTACACGGCGCACCTGCAGACGGTGCTCCGCGGCCTGTTCGGCCCGGACGCGACCGCGTACCCGGTGTTCAACGGGACCGGCGCGAACGTCCTCGCGCTGCAGACGATGCTGCCGCGCTGGGGCGCGGTGATCTGCGCGGAGACGGCGCACATCAACACCGACGAGAACGCGGCGCCCGAGCGGGTCGGCGGGATCAAGCTGCTCACCGTCCCGACGCCCGACGGCAAGCTCACGCCCGAGCTCGTCGCGGCGCGCGCGCACGGCTTCGGCGACGAGCACCGCGCGCAGCCGGGCGTGGTGTCGATCACGCAGGCCACCGAGCTCGGCACCGTGTACACGCCGGACGAGATCCGGGCGGTCACCGAGCACGCGCACGCGCTGGGCCTGCGGGTGCACCTGGACGGCTCCCGCCTGGTGAACGCGGCGGCGGCGCTCGACGTGCCGCTGCGGGCGCTGACGACCGACGTGGGCGTCGACGTCGTGTCCCTGGGCGGCACCAAGAACGGCGCGCTGTTCGGCGAGGCCGTCGTCGAGCTGACCCCGGGCGCCACGCCCGGCATCGGCTTCCAGCGCAAGGTGGACATGCAGCTGGCGTCGAAGATGCGGTTCGTGTCGGCGCAGCTGATCGCGCTGTTCGAGGGCGACCTGTGGCTGCGGTCCGCGCGGCACGCCAACGCGATGGCCGCCCGGCTGAGCGCCGGCGTCGCGGGGATCCCCGGCGTGCGGGTCACCCAGCCGACGGAGGCCAACGCGGTGTTCGCCGCGCTGCCGGCGGGCTGCGCCGACGCGCTGCGGGAGGTCCGGCGGTTCTACGACTGGAACGCGGCCACGGGCGAGGTCCGCTGGATGTGCGCGTTCGACACGCGCGAGGAGGACGTGGACGCCTTCGTCGCCGCCGTCCGCGAGGTCGTGGCGGCCGCCGCGGCCTGAGCCCGGACGCACGGACGCCGCAGGGCCGCGACCCGGTCGGTCGCGGCCCTGCGGCGGTGCGCGTC
>JAEWGQ010000150.1 GCA_023388235.1 Actinomycetes bacterium
TACGTGCTGGAGGAGAGCCGCGCGGCGGGCATCCGCGACTACGTGCTGTCGGTCACCCCGATCGCCGACGCCGCGGCCGAGGAGTACCAGAAGCTCGTCCGGAGCTTCCGGCTCGGGCTCGCGAACATCGCGGCGGCCGCCGGCGTCGTGCTGCTCACCGCGGTCGTGGTGTCGAGCGCGTACACGCGGCGGTACGCGCAGAGCGTGTTCGTCCGCTACATCGCGGGGTGGTCGTTCGCCGCGCGGTACCGCGCGGCGTTCCTCGCCGAGGCCGCCTCGGCGGTGCTGGCCGTCGCGTACGTGGCGGCGAACCCGCCGCGGACGCCACCGGCCCTCGGCGCCGTCGTCGCGGCGGCCGCGCCGCGGCTGCTCGGGGGAGCGGAGCCGCTCGTCGCGGTGGCGGTGTGCCTCGTGTCGTCCGCCCTGCTGGTGACCGCGCTCGCCGTGGCCCAGCGCAGGCTCCTGCGGACGCGATCCAGTGACAGCTGAACGAAGGGGGATGGCGATGATCGAGGTCGTGGGTGCGGCCAGGTTCTACGGGGCGCGGACGGTCTGGACGGGCCTCACGCTGAGCGTGGAGGCAGGCTCGATGGCGGGGCTCGTGGGATCGAGCGGCTCGGGGAAGACGACGCTGCTCAACTGCCTGGGCCTGCTCGACCGGCTGGACGCGGGGACGCTGTTCGTGGACGGGCGCGACGTCACCGCGCTGAGCCCGCACGGGCGACGCCTGTTCCGGCGCGACGAGCTCGGGTACCTGTTCCAGAACTACGCGCTCATCGACAACGCGACGGTCGCCACGAACCTCGACGTGGCCCTCGTCGGCCGGGGCGTCCGGCGGGCGGACCGAGCGCGTCGGCATGAGGAGGTGCTCGAGCGCGTGGGCCTCGGCGGCTACGAGCGCGCTGCCGTCTACGAGCTCTCGGGCGGCGAGCAGCAGCGGGTCGCCGTGGCGCGGCTGCTCCTCAAGCGTCCGCGCGTCGTCCTGGCGGACGAGCCCACCGGGGCGCTCGACGAGGGGAACGCCGACGCGATCGTCGGGCTCCTGCGCGAGCTCGCGGACGAGGGGCGCGCCGTGGTGGTCGCGACGCACAACCCGCGCGTCGAGCAGGCGTGCGACACTGTCCTCGAGCTCGGCGCCTCGACCCAGCACGTGGCCCGCGCGCTCGTCGGCGCGGACGACGACGGCACGCCGTAGCGGGCGGGCGCCCGCGGAGCGGTTGCCGGGTCCTGGACACGCGAGAAGACTCGCGGTATGGACAACCAGGGGTGGGAGCGGTTCGTCGAGGACAACGGCTGGCTCTTCGGGGGCGCGGCCCTGGTCCTCTACATCGCGGTGGCGGTGATCTTCTTCATCGCCTACGTCCGGATCATCCAGAAGGCCGGCTACTCCGGCTGGTGGGTGCTCGTGGGCCTCGTGCCGATCCTCAACGTCGTCATGTTCCTCGTGTTCGCGTTCTCGCGCTGGCCGGTCCTGCGCGAGCGCGACGCGCTGCGCTCGGGCGGCGTCTACCCCCGGTAGGGACGACCCCCCGCGGGCCAGGGGTGCGCCGGTCGGGATTGGAGGTTCTCTACAGCCCGTCGTGACGGACGTTGGGCGACACGTCGGAGGCGCTACCTACGGGGTCGTAGCCTACGCTTGCGTAGGCTACGGAGACGTAGGTTCCGACGGCGCCCCGCACCGGGCGCCTCCTGCCCCCGAGCGGGCCGGCCGCACGGCCGGGCCGCACCGAAGGAGAGTCGCGTGACCGAGAACGACGCGAGAACCGGCGTGCGGGACGCTGCGAGCACGCACCCCGACCTCCCCGACGTCGCGGGCGGTCCCGACGACGCACCCCTGCTCCAGCTCGTGACGCCCGCCGGCGCCCGCGTCACGACCCCGGAGACCGACGGCTACCGCGAGCGCGTCGCCCACCTCGACGCCGCGGCGCTGCGCGGTCTCTACCGCGACATGGTGCTCACGCGCCGCTTCGACGACGAGGCGACGTCGCTCCAGCGTCAGGGCGAGCTCGGCCTGTTCGCGCAGTCGAAGGGCCAGGAGGCCGCGCAGATCGGCTCCGGCCGCGCGCTCGCCCCCCAGGACTACGTCTTCCCGTCGTACCGTGAGCACGGCGTCTCGCACGTGCGCGGCATCGACCCGACGGCGCGCCTGCGCCTCTTCCGCGGCGTGGACCACGGCGGGTGGGACCCGACGGCGCACAACGTCCACCTGTACACGCTCGTCATCGGGTCGCACGCGCTGCACGCGACGGGGTACGCCATGGGCGTCCAGCGCGACGGCCTCGTCGGGTCGGGCGACCCGGAGCGCGACGCGGCCGTCGTCACGTACTTCGGCGACGGCGCGACCTCGCAGGGCGACGTGAACGAGGCCCTGGTGTTCGCCGCCGTGAACAACGCGCCGCTCGTGCTGTTCTGCCAGAACAACCAGTGGGCGATCTCCGAGCCCACGACGCGGCAGGCCCGCGTCCCGCTCGCCGCGCGCGGCCCCGGCTTCGGCGTGCCGAGCGTGCGGGTCGACGGCAACGACGTCCTGGCCTGCTACGCCGTGACCGCCGAGGCCGCCGAGCGCGCCCGGTCGGGCGGCGGCCCCACGCTGATCGAGGCGTTCACCTACCGGATGGGCGCGCACACGACCTCCGACGACCCGTCGCGGTACCGCTCCGCGGCGGAGGAGGAGTACTGGCGGCAGCGCGACCCGATCGACCGGCTGGAGGCGCACCTGACGGCCGCCGGCGAGCTGCCGGACGCGTTCCGCGCCGAGCTGGCGGCCGAGGCCGACGCGCTCGGCGAGCGGGTGCGCACCACCGCCCGCGCGCTGGGCCGGCCGGAGACCAGCACCATGTTCGAGCACGTGTACGCGACGCCGCACGCCGTGGTGGACGCCGAGCGTGCCTGGTTCGAGCGCTACGAGGCGTCGTTCACGGGGGGCGGCAAGTGAGCCAGAAGCTGACGTTCGCCAAGGCGATCAACACCGGCCTGCGCCGGGCGCTGGAGCGCGACCCGAAGGTCCTGCTGATGGGCGAGGACATCGGCGCGCTCGGCGGCGTGTTCCGGGTGACCGACGGGCTCGCCAAGGACTTCGGGACGGACCGGGTCGTGGACACCCCGCTGGCCGAGTCCGGCATCGTCGGGACCGCGATCGGCCTCGCGCTGCGCGGGTACCGCCCGGTGTGCGAGATCCAGTTCGACGGGTTCATCTTCCCGGCGTTCGACCAGATCACGACCCAGCTGTCGAAGATGCACTACCGCTCGCGCGGCCGGCTGACGCTGCCGGTCGTCATCCGGGTGCCGTTCGGCGGCGGGATCGGCGCGGTCGAGCACCACTCCGAGTCGCCCGAGGTGCTGTTCGCGCACACCGCCGGCCTGCGCGTGGTCAGCCCGTCCGACCCGCAGGACGCCTACACGATGATCCAGCAGGCCGTCGCGTCGCCGGACCCCGTGCTGTTCTTCGAGCCGAAGGGCCGCTACTGGGAGAAGGGCGAGGTCGACCTCGACGCCGACCCGCTCGCCGCCGGCTCCACGCTGGACGCCGCCCGGGTGCTGCGCCGCGGCACCGACGTCACGCTCGTCGCCCACGGCCCGACCGTCGCCACCGCCCTCAAGGTCGCCGACGCCGCCGCGGCCGAGGGCCGGTCCGTGGAGGTCGTCGACCTGCGCGCCATCTCGCCGCTCGACATCACGACCGTCGCGGAGTCGGTGCGCCGCACCGGGCGCTGCGTCGTGGTGCACGAGGCCCCGGTGCTGTACGGCACGGGCGCCGAGGTCGCGGCGCGCGTCACCGAGGAGTGCTTCTACCACCTGGAGGCCCCGGTGCTGCGCGTCGGCGGGTTCCACAGCCCGTACCCCGTCGCCAAGCTCGAGCACGAGTACCTGCCCGGCCTCGACCGCGTCCTCGACGCCGTCGACCGCGTGCTCGCGCACTGACCGACTCGTCCCACCCGAGGGAGCACCACCCGTGCCGTCCTACCAGCAGTTCCGCCTCCCCGACGCCGGCGAGGGCCTGACCGAGGCCGAGATCGCCGCCTGGCACGTCGCCGTCGGGGACACCGTCGCGATCAACCAGACCATCGTCGAGATCGAGACCGCGAAGTCGCTGGTCGACCTGCCCTCGCCCTACGCCGGCGTCGTCACGCGCCTGCTCGTGGACGAGGGTGCCACCGTCGAGGTCGGCACCCCGATCATCGAGATCGACACCGACCCCGACGGCGAGGCGCCCGACGGCCCCGGCGCTGCCGGCGTCGGGCCGGAGGTGCCCGTGCACGGGCCGACCTCCGACGCGGACCCCGTCGCCGCGCCCGCCGGCCCGACGTCGCCGGACGCGCCCGCGACCGGTGACGAGGAGGCCGGTGGCGCCGTCCTCGTCGGCTACGGGACCGCGGCGGCGCCGACCCGGCGGCGCGCCCGCTTCACCTCCGCCGAGGGCGACCCCGAGG
>JAEWGQ010000158.1 GCA_023388235.1 Actinomycetes bacterium
ACGCCGCCCTGGCGGCGCACACCCGCGGTGGCTGGGCGGCGGGAGGTGCGCGCGAGCCGGGCGCCGGGCTGCTGCGCGTGGGGGCGCCGGCGCACCTCGCCGTCTGGGGGTGCTCCGGGCTCGGTCCGGCCGCCGGCGACGAGCCGTCGCCGCCGTGCCTGCGGACGGTGCGCGCGGGAGTGGTCCTCCACGACGCCCTGGGGTGACTCGGCCTCGGTGATCCGGCCTCGGGCGGTCCGCCCGCGGGTGAGCCCGCCCCGGGTGACCCCGCCCCGGTGACCCCGCCCCGGGTGATCCGGCGGACGGGTGAACCCTCCGTCCGGTCGCGCGACCCGGGGTCACCCGGGCCCGATCCGACACGCCGGACGACACGCCGGGTCCCGCCGGTGATCCGGACAATCCGGTCCGCGCACGGGCCTCGCCCTGACCTGCGAGGATGTCGCTGACCTGCTGAGCGGGGCCCTTGACACCCCCCGTCGTTTCGATAGGTTCTCGGCAGTGGTCCGGACGACGGCGCCTGGACGGGCGACCGCTGAGGGGGCGGAATCGCGGACCACGTCGGGCTCCGACCAGGCCCGCGTGTTCACTAGAGAACGGGCACCGCTCCGCGGTGTCGTGCGGTACGAAGGACACGCGGGCCGGTCGGTCGGCCGGGCCCGGGGGCGGCCCCGACGGACAGCCGGGTGCCGTACCCTGGCGCGGTGCCCCGACGTGACCCCTCCCGCTGGTGGAGCGCGGTCCTCGCCCTCCTCGGCGGGCTGCTCACGTGGTCGGCGTTCCCCGACCTGGGCTGGTGGTTCGCGGCCGCGCCCGGCATGGCCCTGCTGTTCCTCGCGCTGCGCCGCGACAGCGCCCGGTGGAACGCCCTGGTCGGGCTGATCTGGGGCACCGCGTTCTTCCTGCCGCTGCTCACGTGGGCCGACGACGCGGTCGGCGTCGTGCCGTGGGTGGCGCTGTCGGTCGCGGAGGCCGGCTTCGTGGCGCTGTTCGCCGCGGCGTGGTCCTGGGCCCGGCGCGGCGAGGCGGTGTGGCGGCGCGGGGCCCTGCAGATCCCGGTGTTCGCCGTGCTGTGGGTGGCGGTCGAGGAGCTGCGGTCGCTGTGGCCCTTCGGGGGCTTCCCGTGGGGGCGTCTCGCGTTCTCCCAGGCCGACTCGCCGGTGCTCGCCCTCGCGCGGCTGGGCGGCGCGCCGCTCGTGTCGCTCGTCGTCGCCGCCGCGGGCGCCGCGCTCGCCCTCACCTGGACCGCCGCGCGGCGGTTCGCGCTGCTGCCGGCGCTCGGGCGCCTCGCGCTGGCCGGTGCGCTCGTGGTCGCCGGCCTGCTGGTGCCGATGGACACGCGGGCCGAGGCGGGCACGCTCACGGCGGCGGCCGTGCAGGGCAACGTGTCCGAGCCCGGCCTGCACGCCTTCGACCGGCGCCGCGAGGTGCTGGACAACCACGTGGCCGGCACGCACGCGCTGCTGGACCGGGTCGCGCCGGGCGACCTCGACGTCGTGCTCTGGCCGGAGAACGGCACGGACATCGACCCGCAGGTCGACGCGGCGGCCGCTGCGGCGATCGACGGCGCCGCGCGGGCGGTCGGGGCACCGCTGCTGGTCGGGACCATCGAGTACCCGGCCTCCGGCGAGCGGTACAACACCTCGCTGCTGTGGGTGCCGGGGGAGGGTCCGGTGGCCCGGTACTCCAAGCAGCGCCCCGCGCCGTTCGCCGAGTACATCCCGCTGCGGGACCTGGTCCGCCCGTTCTCGTCGGCCGTCGACCTGGTGCAGCACGACATGGTCGCGGGCACCGAGCCCGGGGTCGTCCCGCTGGAGTCCGCGCGGCTCGGGCGCACGGTCGTGCTCGGCGACGTCATCTGCTTCGAGGTCGCGTACGACCCGATCGTGCGCGAGAGCGTGCGCGAGGGCGCCGAGGTGCTGGTCGTGCAGACCAACAACGCGTCGTTCGGCTACTCCGCGGAGTCCACGCAGCAGCTCGCCATGGCCCGGCTGCGCGCGGTGGAGACCGGCCGCGCCACCGTCCAGGTGTCGACGGTCGGCGTGAGCGCCGTCATCAGCCCGAACGGCACCGTCGCCCAGCGCACCGGGCTGTTCACGGCCGAGCAGCTCGTGGCCCGGCTGCCGCTGCGGCAGTCGCTCACCCCGGCGATGCGCCTGGGGGCGTGGCCGAGCGGGGTGGTCGGCGCGCTGGCGCTCGTGATGACCGTCGCGGGCATGGCGGGGGCGCGCCGGGTGCGCCGCGACGACCGTCCGGAGGCCGCCGCGTGAGCGGGACGCTGGTCGTCGTGCCGACGTACGACGAGCGCGACAGCCTGCCGCACGCGCTGGAGGCGCTCGCGCGCTGGGCCCCCGGCGCCGACGTGCTCGTGGTGGACGACGCGTCGCCGGACGGGACGGGGGAGCTCGCGGAGCGGCTGGCCGAGCGGGACGCGCGCACCCGCGGCCGCCGCGCGATCCACGTGCTGCACCGCGCCGGCAAGCAGGGGCTCGGCACGGCGTACGTGGCGGGCTTCCGCTGGGCGCTCGAGCGCGGCTACGACACGGTCGTCGAGATGGACGCGGACGGGTCGCACCGCGCGGAGGACCTGCCGCGGCTGCTCGCCCGGGTGGCGGACGCCGACCTCGTGATCGGCTCGCGCTGGGTGCGCGGCGGGCGCGTGGTCAACTGGCCGCTGCACCGCCAGCTGCTGTCCCGCGGCGCGAACGTCTACGCCTGGTTGGCGATGGGCCTGCCGGTGCGGGACTCGACCGCGGGGTTCCGGGCGTACCGTGCGACGGCCCTCGCGGGCTTGGCGCTCGACGAGGTCGCCTCGCACGGCTACTGCTTCCAGATCGACATGGCGTGGCGGGTGATCCGTGCCGGGGGCCGCGTCGTCGAGGTGCCGATCACGTTCGTGGAGCGCGCCGAGGGCCGGTCCAAGATGAGCCGGTCGATCGTCGTCGAGGCCCTGGTGCGCGTGACGGTCTGGGGCGCGCAGGAGCGGGCGCGCCAGCTGCGCGACCTGGTCCGCCGGGTGCGCCCGGCCCGCTAGGCGCCGGCCCCGGAGACGACGACGTGCCCCGCACCCGTCGGGGCGCGGGGCACGTGACGTGCGGTGTCAGGCGCTGCGGCGCAGCTTGCCGGCGCGCAGCAGGTCGAGGCGCTCGTCGAGCAGCTCCTCGAGCTCCTTGATCGTCCGCCGCTCGAGGAGCATGTCCCAGTGCGTGCGGGGGGGCTTGGTGGCCTTCGGCTCCGGCTTCGACGCGTCGCGCAGCAGCGCCTCCGCGCCGCACCGGCACTCCCACACCACCGGGACGTCGGCCTCGACCGAGAACGGCAGGATGATCGTGTGCCCGTTCGGGCAGTCGTAGTAGGCCTGGAGCCGGGGGGCGAAGTCGACGCCCTCGTCCGTCTCCATGCTGTGGGACCCGATGCGCATACCGCGCAGGGACCGGTTCGACATCAGGACCTCCGTGCCTTGACGTGCAGACGTGTTGCTTACTCGAGGTGCTCAACGTCCGGGGACCGTTCAGTGTTCCAGTGTCTCGTGAAGGTCCGGTGAACGCGCGGGGAGCACGTGCGGGGGAGCTCAGGCGAGGGTCGCGCGCACCGCCCGGCGGACCAGCTCGGCGTCGTCCGCGCCGTCGTGGCGCCAGCGTCGCTGCTGCTGGGCGCCGTTGCCGCGGTCCAGCAGCGCGGCCAGGTGCTCGCGCACCCACTCCAGGTCGCCCGCGGTCGCGAGCGCCGGCGCGACGTGCGCGACCAGCTCGTCGACCACGGCGGCGGCCGGGGCGGGCCGGCCGGTGCCGGGGGAGAGCAGGTCGCCCTGCAGCCCGGACCGCGCGGCGCGCCACGTCGCGACCCGCACCACCTCGGTGCGCGGCTGCGGTGCCCCGTCGTCCCCGCCGGCGAGCGCGGTCTCGGCGAGGCCGCGCACGAGGGCGGCGAGCAGCACGGCGTCCTCCGGGTCGAGGCACACGTCCGCGACCCGGACCTCGACGGTCGGGTAGCGGGCGGACAGCCGGGCGTCGAAGTAGACCATCCCCGTGTCGAGGATGGTGCCGCTGGCGACGAGCTCGTCCACGGTCCGCCGGTACGTGGCGGCGTCGCCGAACGGCGCGGTGGGCCCGGCCGTGGGCCACCGCCCCCACACCTGGGACCGGAAGCTCTGGTAGCCGGAGTCGTCGCCGTGCCAGAACGGGCTGTTCGCGCTGAGGGCCAGCAGCACCGGGTTCCACCGGCGCAGGTGGTCGACGACGCGCACGCCCTCCTCGTCGTCCTCGACCTCCACGTGCACGTGGCAGCCCGACGTGAGCTGGTCGCGGGCGGTCTGGGCGAACTGCTCGGCGATGTCCTGGGCGCGCCGGTTCACCACGACGGTCGGGTCCGCCGCCCGCGGGGACGTGGCGAGCGCCGCGATCCGCGCGCCGGCGTGCTGGGCGGACGCGTCCGCGCGCCACCGCCCGGCGCGGACCTCCTCCAGCAGGGCGGGCAGGTCCGCGCAGGGGTGGGTCGAGGTCTCGACCTGCTCCTGCGCGAACTCCTTCTCCAGCGAGCCGCCGGGCTGGTCCGGGTCGTCGTCGCCGTCCTGCGACGACGCGTGCTGCAGCACCGCCGCCGCGACGGCCCGGGGCACGCCGTCGGCCGACACCAGCAGGAACTCTTCCTCGACACCGATCGTCCGCACGCACCGCAGTCTGGCGGCCGGACCGGCGTCTGTCCTGCTGAGCGGGTCGCCGGCGGCTCAGGGGCGGCGCCAGTCGTCGGCGCGCAGGTGCGAGCCCGCCATCGGGCCCATGCGGAGCATGCCGCCGTCCACCGCCCAGGACGCGCCGGTGGTGTACCCGCCGTCGGCGGAGCAGAGCAGCTCGACCACCGCGGCGACCTCGCGCGCGTCGCCCGGCCGGCGCAGGGGCACGCCGGGCCGCTCGTGGCCGTCGAGCACCGCCTCGTCCTCCTGCCCCGTCATGGGGGTCGCGATCTCGCCGGGAGCCACGGCGTTCACGGTGATGCCGTGCTCGGCGAGCTCCAGCGCGGCGACCTGCACCAGCAGACCGAGCCCGCCCTTCGCGGCGCAGTACGGGGCGGCGCCCACCCGGGGGGCGTGCTCGTGCACGCTGGTGATCGCGACGATCCGCCCGCCGGCGCCCGCGGCGACCAGGTGCCGCGCCGCCGACTGCAGGCAGAGGAACGCGCCGTCGAGGTCGACCGCCAGCACGTGCCGCCAGGTGGCGTAGTCGAGGTCGAGCAGCGGGGTCGCCGTGCCGGTGCCCGCGGCGAGCACCGCGGCGTCCAGCCCGCCCATGGCGGCGACCGCGGCGTCCACCACCCCGGGCGCGTCGGTCGGCTCGGACAGGTCGAGGTGCAGCAGGTGCGGCTCGGCGCCGCGGCCGCGGACCTCGTCGGCCGTGGCGCGCGCGCCGTCCTCGTCCTCGTGCCAGGTGATCGCGACGTGCCCGCCGGGCCGGGCCAGGCGGACGGCGCACGCCTTGCCGATGCCGGAGTCGGCACCGGTGACGAGCACGCGGGTGGGGTCGGGACGGTCGGTGGGGTCCTGGGCGCTCACGCCGGTCTCCTTCGCACGGGGTCCGCGGCCGCCGGGCCCGGGCCGCGTCCTCACGCTCGCGCGCCGGGGGCCGGCCCGCCACCGGGGGCCCCGCCCGCCACCGGGGGCGCGCCGCCACCCGGGAGCCGGCGGCTAGGCTCCCGCGTCATGGCCTCCTGGCGCACGCACGGCTCGACCACCGTCTACGAGAACCCGTGGATCCGGGTGCGGGAGGACGCGGTGACCCGCCCCGACGGCGGGGCGGGGATCTACGGCGTCGTGGAGGTGCGGCAGCCGGCGGTGTTCGTCGTGCCGCTGACCCCCGAGGGCGAGGTGGTGCTCGTCGAGCTCGAGCGCTACACCACCGGGCGCCTGTCGCTCGAGGTCCCCGCGGGCGGCTCCGACGGGCAGGACCCGCTGGTCGCCGCCCGCCGGGAGCTGCGCGAGGAGACCGGGCTCGCCGCCGACGACTGGCAGCCGCTCGGCGAGGTGTTCTCGCTCAACGGCGTGTGCCGCGCGCCCGGGCACGTGTTCCTCGCCCGCGGGGTGCGGCCCGTGGCGGACGGCGACGGGCAGGCGGAAGAGGGGATCGTGGGCGTGCGCCGGGTGCCGTGGGCGCAGGTCCCCGCCCTCGTGCGCAGCGGCGCGATCACCGACGGCGAGTCGCTGGCGGCGCTGATGCACGCCGCCGTCGCGCTGGGGCGCGTCGCCTGACCCGGGATCGCGCGCGGGCGCGGGCATGTTCCGCGGCGCGCGGGCGTTGTGCCGGACGGAGCACCCGCACACGACGCAGGAGGACGGACATGAGCGAGCAGACCGTGGTCGACGCCGACGACCCGCGCACCCAGATCGAGGTCGGGGTGCTGCTGCCCACCGGTCGGCTGGCGGGCCGGACGTTCGCGTCGCGCGCCGAGGCCGAGGCGTGGGCCCGGCCCGAGGACGGCGAGCAGGTCGTCGAGTTCAACCTCGTCTGCGAGTGCGCGGTCTGACCGGCGGCGCCTGACGCGCCCGTCGCGAGGCCCGCGGTGACCGTGCTGCCCGCCCCGGAACCGTTCGTCCCCCGCACCGACCCCGCGGTGCTGGAGGACCTGCGCGCGCGGTTGCGCGCCACCCGATGGCCCGACGCGCCGGAGGACGCCGGCTGGGACGCCGGCACCGACGTGGGCTGGCTGCGCGACCTCGTCCGGTACTGGGCCGACGGGTTCGACTGGGACGCCCAGCAGGAGGCCGCGGCCCGGCTGCCGCGGATGCGCGTGCGGCTCGGCGCCGGGGACGCCGGAGAGGGCCGGGACGGCGGGGAGGGCCGGGACGGCGGCGGGGACCGGCTCGGGGCCGAGGACCGCGCCCAGGGCCTCACGGTGCACGCCGTGCACGCCCGGGCGGTGGACCCGTCCGGCCCCGTCCTGCCGCTCGTGCTGTGCCACGGGTGGCCCGACTCGGCGTGGCGGTACGAGAAGGTCGTGCCGCTGCTCACCGACCCCGGCGCGCACGGCGCCGACCCGGCCGACGCGTTCGACGTCGTCGTGCCGGACATGCCCGGCTTCGGGTGGTCGGACCGGCCCGCGCGGACGCGCGACTCGGTGCAGGTCGCCGCGCTCTGGGCCGGGCTGATGACGACGCTCGGGTACGAGCGGTTCGGCGCGGCGGGCGGCGACATCGGCAGCCACGTCAGCCGGTACCTGGCCCTCGACCACCCGGACCGCGTGGTGGCGGTGCACCGGATGGACGCCGGCATCCCGTACCACGTGGGAGCGCCCGCGGACGCGGGCCTCACGCCCGAGGAGCGGGACTGGTTCGCGCAGGTGGCGGCGTGGGGCGCGGCCGAGGGTGCGTACGCCGCCGTGCACCGGACGAAGCCGTCCACCGCGGCCGTCGGCCTGACGGACTCGCCCGCCGGGCTGGCGGCCTGGATCGTCGAGAAGCTGCGCGCGTGGAGCGACTGCGGCGGCGACGTCGAGCGGGCGTTCACCCGCGACGAGATCCTCACGAACGTCACGCGGTACTGGGTCACGGGCACGATCGGCTCCTCGATGCGCATGTACCGGGCGAACGCGGCCATCCCGCGGGCCCAGCTCGAGCGCCGGGTGGAGGTGCCCTCGGGGTTCGCGCTGTTCGGCGGGGACATCCTGCGGCCGCCGCGGGCCTGGCTGGAGCGCACGTCGCACGTCGTGCGCGTGACCGAGCCCGAGCGCGGCGGGCACTTCGCGCCGTTCGAGCAGCCCGAGGCGTACGCCGCCGAGCTGCGGGACTTCTTCCGGCCCTACCGCCCGGTCGCCTGAGCCGTCACACGCCGGCGGCGAGCTCGTCCAGCACGTGCCGGGCGAGCTCCGCCTGCCCCGGCGGGGTGTTCGTCAGCATGATCAGCGCCTTCCACAGCGCCCACCCCCGCCCGCGCGCCCACGTCGCGTCGTCGACGCCCAGCTCCCGGCGGAACGTGTCGCGCGCCACGCCCGACAGCCGCGTCCACACGATCGTGGTGTCGCACGCGGTGTCGCCGACGCCGGAGCAGCCGAAGTCGATGACGGCGGACAGCACGCCGTCGCGGACCAGCAGGTTGTGCGTCGACACGTCGCCGTGGAACCAGGTGGCCGGCCCGGTGTGCTCCGCCGCGAGCGCGTCCCGCCAGATGCCGGCCGCCCGGTCCCGCTCGCGCCCGTGCACGCGGTGCAGCAGGTCGCGGACCTCGTCGTCCCAGTGCGCCGGCGACCCGCCCCGGAACGCGCTGTGCGGGCCGGGCGGGGGCGCGCCCTCGGTCGCCACGCCGCGCAGCGCGACCAGGAACCCCGCGAGGTCCGCCGCGAACCGCACGGGGTCGTCGGGCGGGTCGACGGCGGCGGGCGCGCCCGGGATCCAGCCGTACACGGACCACGGCGCGCCGAAACGCTCCGACGCGACGCCCGCCCCGCGCACCTCGGGCACCGGCAGCGGCACGTGTGGCGCGATGCGGGGCAGCCACGCCTGCTCCTTGGCGACCTGCGGCACGTAGCCGGGCGCGGACGGCAGCCGGACGCTGAGCTCGTCGCCGAGCCGGAACATGCGGTGGTCGTTGCCGCCGTCGCGGACCGGCCGCAGCGGCAGGTCGCTCCAGGCGGGGAACTGCTCGGCGAGCAGGTCGCGGACGAGGTGCGCGTCGATGCGCGCGGCGTCGACGGTGGAGGCGCTCACCCGGCCACGCTAGCCGCCGGAGGGGTGAGGACGACGAGCTGCCGGGTGGTGCGGGTCATGGCGACGTAGCGGTCGACCGCGCCGGTGACGCCCGGGCCGAACCGGTCCGGGTCCACCAGGACCACCAGGTCGAACTCCAGCCCCTTCACCTGGTCCGGGGCGAGCGCACGTACCCGCGGCCGGGGTGCGACCGCGCCCGGTGCCGCGCCCACGACGCACGCGACGCCCTCGTGCGCGGCGAGCCAGCCGTCCAGGACGGCGTCCAGCTCGCCGAGCGCACCGTGCACGACGGGGACGCCCGTGCGGCGCACGGACGTCGGCACGCCGGCGTCCGGCAGCACCGCGCGGATGACGAGCGCCGCCTCCGCCATGACCTCCGCCGGGGTGCGGTAGCTGACGGTCAGCGACGCGACCGTGACGTCGGGCAGCCCCGCGGCCCCCAGGCGCTGCGCCCACGTCCCGGGGAAGCCGCGGCGCGCCTGCGCCCGGTCGCCCACGACGGTCAGGCTCCGCGACGGGCAGCGGCGCAGCACCATCGCCCACTGCGCGTCGGTGAGCTCCTGCGCCTCGTCGACCACGACGTGCGCGAACGGGCCCGCGAGCCCGTCCGGGTCGGGGACGTCGTCGTCGGTGCCGGCGAGGGC
Organism: Actinomycetes bacterium; assembly: GCA_023388235.1. Taxonomy (GTDB): domain Bacteria; phylum Actinomycetota; class Actinomycetes; order Actinomycetales; family Cellulomonadaceae; genus Cellulomonas. The sequence goes on from JAEWGQ010000158.1 coordinate 9,334, forward strand.
GTCCCGCAGGTCGGCGCCGCGCAGCATGTGCATGACCGCCAGCTCGGAGTCGTCGGCGGCCACCAGCTCGTCCACGACGCGGTCCATCCGCGCCCGTGCGGCGGTGGCCCGGGCGCGGGCGCGGTCGGCCCGGCCCGGCGCGCCGGGGTCGCCGAGCCGGTGCCGGGCGGCGTCGAGCAGCGGGAGGTCCTCGTCCGTCCACGCGCGCGGGTCGTCGCGCTGCAGCAGGCGGACATGGTCGGGCGACAGCGAGGGCGCGCACAGCCGCAGGTACGCGGGCACCGACCAGAGGTCCGCCACGAGCTCCGCGGCGTCCAGGAGCGGCCAGGCCCGGCCGAGCGCCGCGGCGAGGTCCGGGGCGAGCGCGTGGCGCACCTGCTCGGGGGGCGCGTCGTCGACCCGCTCCGCGAGCAGGTCGAGCAGGGCGTCCCGGACCTGCCCGCGGGCCTCGTTGTGCGGGGTGCCGGGCTCGACGGCGCCGAACGCGTCCGCCCAGTCCTGCGGGCCGACCTCGACGTCGCCCCACGGCGTGCCGACGACCAGCCCCTCGGCCGGCGGCCGCTCGGAGAACCGGACGGCGGGCTCGATCGCGGCGACGAGGGCGGCCGAGGACTTGAGCCGCGCGACCTCGGGATCGCGCTCGGGCCGGGTGCCCGCGCCCTCGGGCACGAGGTCGCGCAGCGTGCAGGTCCGCACGCCGTCCTCGCCGAGCCCCGGCAGCACGTCCGCGACGTAGTCGAGGTACGGGCGGTGCGGCCCGACCACCAGGACGCCGCCGCGCCGGGCCGCCACCCGGGGGTCCGCGTACAGCAGGTAGGCGGCCCGGTGCAGCGCGACCACCGTCTTGCCCGTGCCGGGGCCGCCGTCCACCACGAGCGTGCCGCGCGAGGGCGCGCGCACGATCACGTCCTGGTCCGCCTGCAGCGTGCCGAGCACGTCGCGCATGCGGTCCGACCGGCTGGCGTCCAGCGTCGCGAGGAACGCCGACTCGTCGTCCGGCGCCACCGGTCCCGTGGCCGCCCCGGGGTCGAGGACCTCGTCCCAGTAGTCCGTGATCCGGCCCCGCGTCCAGCGGTACCGGCGCCGCGCGGCCAGGCCCAGGGGGTGCGCGCGGGTGGCGGCGAAGTACGGGGCCGCGGCGGGGGAGCGCCAGTCCACGAGCAGCCGCTGCCCCGCGGGGTCGGCCAGCCCGAGCCGACCGACGTACACGGGGTCGCCGCCGTCGGCGGGGACCATCCGGCCCAGGCACAGGTCGGCGCCGTGCGCGCGCAGCAGGCGCAGCCGGGCCGCGAGCCGCCGGACGTCCTGGTCCCGCTCGAGCGCGGCCTGGCCCGCACGGACCGGGGAGCGGCGGCGGGCGTCGAGCCGGTCCGCCGTCTCGTCAGCCGCACGGGCGAGCGCGGCGGTGACGGCCGCGAGGTGCCGGTCGTCGGCGGCGACGAGCGCGGGATCGGCCTTGGCGGCGAGGCGGTCGGGGAGGGCGAAGGCGGACGGGGGCACGGGCGTCACGGGGGCTCCTCGGGGGGGTGCCGGGGGCGGGCAGCGGGTGGCTGCGCGGCGGGCGGTGGGAGCAGGAAGTCTGCGCCGGGGAGGGGGCCTTGCGGCAAGACCCCGGGCGCGCTATACGTTGAGAACGGAGGGGCGAGGGCGTCGGACGCCGCCCCCGGGCTCGCGGCACGGCACCGCTGCCCGCCGTCGACCCGCGTGACCGTGGGTGGTGCTGCTCGCGGACCCCGGCGGGCACCCGTTCTGCCGCTGGGTCAGGCCCCCGGGGTGCCCGGTCCGGGCTGCTCGGGACCGGGCTGCCCGGGGTCGGGCTGCTCGGGGTCGGGCTCCGGGAGCGCGACGAGCGCCGCGATGGACCGCAGCAGCTCGAGCTCGGCGAGCAGCGCCTGCCGGCCGGCGGGGGTGAGGCGCGCCCACGTCCGCGCGCGCCGGCCGTCGTAGCCGCGGCGCAGCGCGACGAGCCCGGAGCCGACCAGCACCTCGAGGTGGCGTCCGAGGTTGCCGTCGGTCAGCGCGAGCGCGCGCTTGAGGTAGGCGAAGTCGGCGTCGGTGCGCTCGGACAGCACGGCGAGGATGCCCAGCCGGGCGCGCTGGTGGACCGTCTCGTCGAGACGGGACAGCGGGTGCGGCTCGCTCATCCGCGGCCGTCGGCGGGCAGGGGCACCGCGAGGCGCCGTTCGTGGACGACCGCGGCGACGGTGAGCCCGGCGAACGCCGCGACGGTGGCGACGTTCACGGCCGTGGCGGGGTCAGGGAGCAGGACGAGCGTGTTGGCGGCGCCGTTGAGGTGCACGAACGGCCCCAGCGCGGCGAGCACCAGACCGGGCACCCAGAGGCCGCGGTCCCGGCCGCGCCACCCGAGCACGACGAGGCCGGCACCGAGCACCGCCTCCGCTCCGGCGAACAGGGGAGCCATCAGGCCGATCGGCGTCAGGAGCAGCACGGTGACGCCGGCGAGCACGACGCCGTACCCGTCGGAGCCCACCCCGGCCCCGGTGACGGCGCGCTGGACCCGCATGGCGAGGAAGACCACGGCGTACGTCACGACGGGGACGACCGCCATGAGCGTGGACGGCACGCGATGCACGGCGTCGTGCCACGTGAGGACGCCGAGGGCGACGGTCACCGCGGCGAGCGGCACCGAGCGGGCGTGGCGGGCGGCGCGTTCCCGCACGAGGAGGCGCTCGAGGTAGGCCATGGAGTCACTCTGCCAGACAGAGCGAGCGCGCGGGAGGGGTTCCGGCACCCGGCGGGCGCGGCCGCCTCAGGACGCGAGCGGCGCGCTCGTCCCGCCGGCGGGCGCGTCGTCCGCGGTGACGGCCGCCCACAGGGCGTCGAGGGACAGTCCCAGCACCGCCGCGACGGCCGCGACGGTCGGGAACGCAGGGGTGGCCACGCGGCCCGACTCGATCTTCCGGAGCGTCTCGGGCGAGACCCCGGCGTCGAGCGCGGTGCGCAGCACGGACCGCGAGCCGCGCGCCTCGCGGAGCAGCGCGCCGAGGCGGCGACCGCGCTCGACCTCGGCGGGGGACAGCGGCAGGCGGACCATGGGACCGATACTAATACCGGGATAACATGACCGGGACCCGAGGAGAGTGGAAGACGATGATCGAGATCCTGGACCGCGACGAGCTGCGGCGCGCGCGGGACACCGGCGCGCTGGTGCACGAGATCCTGGCGACCCTGCGGTCGCGGTGCGCGGTCGGGACCAACCTGCTCGACGTCGACCGGTGGGCCCGCGAGATGATCGAGGCCGCCGGGGCGCAGTCGTGCTACGTCGACTACGCGCCGTCCTTCGGGCGGGGCCCGTTCGGGCACTACATCTGCACGTCGGTGAACGACGCGGTGCTGCACGGCCTGCCGCACGACCGGCGGCTCGCCGACGGGGACCTGCTGACCCTCGACCTCGCGGTGTCGCTGCGCGGCATCGTCGCCGACTCGGCGATCAGCTTCGTGGTGGGCAGCGCGCGGCCCGCGGGCTCGCTCGCGCTCATCGAGGCGACCGAGCGCGCCCTCGCCGCCGGGATCGCCGCGGCCGGGCCGGGGGTGCGGCTCGGGGACGTGTCGCACGCCATGGGCTCGGTGCTGACCGCCGCCGGGTACCCCGTGAACACCGAGTTCGGCGGGCACGGCGTCGGCTCGACCATGCACCAGGACCCGCACGTGTCGAACACGGGCACGCCGGGCCGGGGGTACACGCTGCGTCCCGGGCTCCTGCTCGCCCTGGAGCCCTGGGTCATGGCCGACACCGACGAGCTCGTGACCGACGCCGACGGCTGGACGCTGCGCAGCGCCACCGGGTGCCGGACCGCGCACAGCGAGCACACCGTCGCGATCACCGACGACGGCGTCGAGGTGCTCACGTGACCGCCGGCCGGCCGGCCGCTGTCGAGCGCCGCGACCCGACGCCCGCCGGGGACGAGGTGACCCTGCTGCGGTCGTTCCTGGACTTCCACCGCGACACGCTGCGCCTCAAGACCGCCGGGCTCGGCGACGCCGACCTGCACCGCGCGGTGCCGCCGACCACCATGACGCTCGGGGGCCTGCTGAGCCACCTGACGTACGTCGAGGACCTGTGGTGCCGCGTCGTCCTGCGCGGCGACGCGCCCGCGCCGCCCTGGGACGCCGTCGACTGGGCGGCCGACCGCGACGCGGACTGGCACCTCGCGCAGGGGCTCGGGGCAGCGGAGCTGCGCGGGCGGTTCGACGCCGCCGTCGCGGCCTCGGACGCGGCCGTCGACGCCGTGCTGGCCGACCCGGCGGGCTCCGGCCTGGAGACGCTCGCGGCGCGGGCGCGGCACGGCGAGCGCGTCAGCCTGCGCTGGATCCTCCTGCACCTCGTCGAGGAGTACGCGCGGCACAACGGGCACGCCGACCTGCTGCGCGAGGCGGTCGACGGCAGCACGGGGGAGTGAGGGCGGCTCAGGCCGCCAGGTGGAACGTGCGCGCGAACCGCTCCAGCAGGGTGTGCGGACCGCGCAGCACCTCGACCGCCCCGGACGCGATCGCCCGGTCGGCGGGCAGCTCGCCGGACAGGACGCGGTGCAGCCCGGGCCCGGCCGTGAACGCCAGGTCGGCCGGACCGGTCCCGCGCGCGACGTCGAGCGCCGCGCCGTCGACCCGGACCAGCAGGTCCGCCGGGCCGACCGCCGCCGCGTACACGGTGGGCGGCAGGCCGGCGGCCACCCCCGGCCGGAACGCCGTGCGGAGCGCGACCGTCAGGGCGTCGGGCGTGACGACCTGACCCTCGCGCGGGTCGCCCAGCGCCTTGGCCCCCCAGGCGCCGAGCGCCAGCACGACCGGCTCGAGCTCGCGGCCGTACGGCGTCAGCTCGTACAGCACCACGCGGGACCGGGGCGCGCGGCGGATCACGCCGGCCTCCTGCAGCTCCTTGAGCCGCGCCGCCAGGATGTTGCTCGGGATGCGGGGGAGCCCCGCGGCGAGCTCGCCGTAGCGGCGCGGCCCGACCAGCAGGTCGCGGACGACGAGCAGCGCCCAGCGCTCGCCCACGAGCTCGAGCCCGCGGGTGACGCCGCAGTACTGCCCGTAGTCGCGCGCGGCCATCGCCCTCAGGCCTGCTGCTGCGCGACCGCGTCCGGCCCGTGCTCGGCGGCCACCGGGTCCATCCAGCCGAACTCGAGCAGGTTCCCGTCGGGGTCGGCGAGCTGGCGCTGGTACATGAAGCCGTAGTCGGCGGCGGGCCGCTCCTCGACGCCGCCGGCGGTGCGCCCCCGCGCGACCGTGGCGTCCACCGCGTCGCGGCTGTCCAGGAAGAACGCCGTCGCGACCGAGACCGTCGTCGACGGGTCACCGATCGGGCGGTCGCTGAAGGTCTGGAAGTAGTCGCGGGTCACGAGCATGAGGTACCCGTGGTCGTCCTCCACCACGACGCACGCCGCATTGTGGTCCGTGAACGCCGGGTTGATGCGGAACCCGAGGGCCTCGTAGAACGCCTTCGCGCGCTCCAGGTCGGTCACCGGCAGGTTGACGAAGATCGCGGTCATGGTGCTCCCCCTCGGGTGTCGGCTGTGACGGGGACCACACTTGCGAAAAACAAGTGCGCCGTCAAGACCCGTACGGTCACGGGTATGCACACCGAGGACACGCCCGACCCGACGAGCGGGCACACCCCCGACCCGACCCCCGACGACACCCGCACGAACCGCGAGCGGATGCTCGCCGGCGACCTGTACGTGGCCGACCCGGAGGTCGAGGCGATGGCGCGCCGGGCCGCCGTGCTCGCCGAGCGGTACTCGCGCACCGTGCTCGCGGACGAGGCCGCCGGTCACGCGCTGCTGGTCGAGCTGCTGGGCGCGCTGGGGGAGGGCTCGACGATCCGCCCGCCCCTGTACGTGGACCTCGGGTCGAACCTGCGGATCGGGGCGCGCACCGCGGTCAACTACCACTTCACGGCCCTGGACGTCGCGCCCATCACGATCGGGGACGACTGCCTGATCGGGCCGGGCGTCCAGCTGCTCACGCCCACCCACCCCGTCGAGCCCGGGCCGCGCCGCGAGAAGCTGGAGGCGGCGCGGCCCATCACGATCGGCGACAACGTGTGGCTCGGCGGGGGCGTGATCGTGTGCCCGGGGGTGACCATCGGGGACGGAGCCGTGATCGGCGCCGGCTCCGTGGTGACCCGGGACGTGCCCGCGAACGTCGTCGCCGTCGGCAACCCGGCCCGGGTCGTCCGCGAGCACATCGACCGCTGACCACCCGCGGTCAGGCCCAGAGGTCGGCCACCTCCGCGGCGGCCCGGCGTCCCCGGCGCACCCCCGCCAGCGCCGCCTGCGGCCGGAGCCCCGGGTCCATCGCGTGCACGCCGAACAGGTGCTCGTCCGCGTCGTCCGGGACCAGCGTCAGCACCCGGCTGCCGGCGGCCCGGAGCTCCGCGACCTGGTCCGCGAGGTGCAGCCCCCACGCGGGCGGCGTCAGGGCACGGCCGCCGAGGGGGGCCAGCACCAGCACCCGCGCGTGGCCGGCGGCCAGGTCCGCGTTCTCGCCGCGGCGGTACCCGCCGTCGACGTACCGGCCCTCACCGATCCGGTAGGCGGCGCCGCTGGAGCAGCTGGCCGCGACGGCGTCCACCAGGTCGACGCCGCTGTGCCGGTCGAACACCACCGGTTCGCCCGAGCGCGCGTCCACGGCGGTCAGCAGGACGTCGCGCCCCGGCCACCGCGCGCCCGGGAGCCGGGCCGCGACGGTCGCGCGCCAGCGGGCCGACCACGTGCCACCGCCCGCCGCGTCGAGGTCGAGGGCGGACGCCCCCAGCCGGCGGCGGAAGTCGGC
>JAEWGQ010000197.1 GCA_023388235.1 Actinomycetes bacterium
GCCCGGACGCGTCGGGGCCCACCCTGACCGTCGCGGCCGTCGCCGGGCGCCTGGGCGTCGCGCCGGCGACGCTGCGCACGTGGGACCGCCGCTACGGCCTCGGTCCGTCGGAGCACACCGCCGGCGCGCACCGCCGGTACAGCGTGCTGGACGTCGCCCGCCTGATGACCATGCGGTCGCTCACGCTCGACGGCGTCCCGCCCTCGGACGCCGCGCGCATCGCCCGCGAGGGCGGCGCCGCCCCGGCCCCGGCCCCGGCGCCCGTGCGGCACCTCACCGCCGTGCCGGACGTGCGCCGCGACGGGGCCGAGGAGCCGCGCCCGGACGTCCCCGCGACCCCGACCGCGGTGATCGACGCGGCCCTGCGCGCGGACGCCGTCGCCGTGACGCGCCTGCTGGCCCTCGGCCCCGGGGACGACCTGGCGCGCTGGTGGTCGGACCTGGTGCAGCCCGCCCGCGCGGGCATCGCCTCCCGCACGGTGCTGGCCCGCCCCGGTGACGAGCCGGACGCCCTGGTGGTCGCCGCCGCGCTCGCGGTGCTGCGCGAGCGCTCCGGGCACGTGCCGGCGCACCCGTCGCGCCGGCGCATCGTGCTGCTGCTGGCCGCCCCGGGCGAACCGCGCCCGCTCGCCCTGCACGTGCTGGCGGGCGCCCTCGCCGACGCGGGGGTGGACGCCCGGGTGGTCGCGGGCCCGACCGGGCGGCACCGGCTGCTGGAGATCGCCGCGATGACCGCGCCGTCCGCCGTCGTGCTCAGCAGCGAGCTGCCGGCGCCGGACCTGGGGATGGTCGCCGCGCTCGCGGAGCAGCACCCCGACCTGCCGGTGTTCGCGATGGTCCCCGACGAGGCGGCCGCCCTGGTCCCGCTGGGCCGGCAGGTGCACCGCGTGCGCACGGTCCCGGGCCTGGTGCACGAGGTGCTGGCCGTCTGCGGCTGACCGATCCGTGAGCGCTTCACGCTAACGTCGCGCCCGATCCGGCCGATACAGGAGGGAAGCCGGATCCGCCAGGGTCCGGCGGGAGCGAGAGGCGGAGGTCGATGGCGGGCGTCGTGGTGTGCCACGGATCGACGGCGGTGCGCGAGCGCATCGTCCTGACGGCGCTCGGCGTCCCGGCGCTCGCCCCGGTGCGTGCCGCGGCCTCGGTGGACGAGCTGGTCGCGCTGGCGCGGCGCGTCCCGCCCACGATCGTCCTGCTCGACGCGCACCTGCCGTCGCCCGGCCCGGTCGAGGCGATCCGCCGGCTGCGTGCGGTGCCGTCGCAGTCGACCGTCGTGATGCTCGCGGTGCCGGGGGACGAGATCGCCCTGGACCGCGCGATCGCACTCGGGGCGCGTGGCTACCTGGCCCCCGACGTGGGCCGCGCGGAGCTCGCCGCGGTCGCCGCGCACATCCTCGCCAGCCCGGCGGTCCCCACGGGCGTCGGCGGCGTCCCCGACGGCGTGCCCGGGCACGGCGGCGTCCTGTCCGCGCCGACGCCGGTCGTCACGCGCGCGGAGCTGCCGGTGCAGAGCGACGGCCGCGAGGAGGTCTCGCTGACGAAGCGGGAGGTCGAGGTCCTCGTCGGCATGAGCAACGGCCGCTCGAACGCGCAGATCGGCCAGGAGCTGTTCCTGTCCGAGGACACCATCAAGACGCACGCGCGCCGGCTGTTCCGCAAGCTCGGTGCCGCGGACCGCGCCCAGGCGGTCGCGATCGGGCTGCGCCGCGGCCTCATCCGCTGAGCCCGGCCGGGCGTCGGGGTCCGCGAGGAACGCCCCGTATCATCGGGGGATGACCGACCTGGGTACCCCTGGATCCGCTGCGCCTGCCGACCCGTTCGGCTTCATCGGTCTCACCTACGACGACGTCCTGCTCCTCCCGGGCGAGACCGACGTCATCCCGAGCGAGGTCGACACGGCGACCCGGCTCACGCGTGAGATCTCCCTGTCGATCCCGCTGGTGTCCGCCGCGATGGACACCGTCACCGAGTCGCGCATGGCGATCGCCCTCGCGCGGCAGGGCGGCATCGGCGTGCTGCACCGCAACCTGTCGATCGAGGCGCAGGCCCACCAGGTGGACCTGGTGAAGCGCTCCGAGTCGGGCATGGTCTCGGACCCGGTGACGGTGGGCCCCGACGCGACGCTCGCCGAGCTGGACGCGCTGTGCGCGAAGTACCGGGTGTCGGGCCTGCCGGTCGTGGACGACGACCGCCGGCTGCTCGGCATCATCACCAACCGCGACCTGCGGTTCGTGCCGCCGGCGGAGTTCGCGACCCGCCGCGTGCGGGACACCATGACGTCGATGCCGCTCGTGACGGGCCCGGTCGGCATCTCCAACGACGACGCGGCGGCGCTGCTCGGCAAGCACAAGGTCGAGAAGCTGCCCCTGGTGGACGCCGACGGCCGGCTGCAGGGCCTCATCACGGTCAAGGACTTCGTGAAGTCCGAGCAGTACCCGATGGCGACCAAGGACGCGAGCGGCCGGCTGGTCGTCGCCGCGGCGGTCGGGTTCTTCGGGGACGCCTGGGACCGCGTGACGGCGCTGGTCGAGGCCGGGGTGGACGCGCTGGTCGTGGACACCGCGAACGGGCACGCCCGCCTGATGCTCGACATGGTCCGCCGGATCAAGTCCGACCCCGGCACCCGCCACGTGCAGGTGATCGGCGGCAACATCGCGACCCGCGAGGGGTCCGCCGCGCTGGTCGAGGCGGGTGTCGACGCCGTCAAGGTCGGCGTGGGCCCGGGCTCGATCTGCACGACCCGCGTCGTCGCCGGCGTCGGCGTCCCGCAGGTCACCGCGGTGTACGAGGCGTCGCTCGCCGCGAAGCCCGCGGGCGTCCCGGTGATCGCGGACGGCGGCCTGCAGTACTCGGGCGACATCGCCAAGGCCCTGGTGGCCGGCGCGGACAGCGTGATGGTCGGCGGCCTGATCGCCGGCTGCGACGAGTCCCCGGGCGACCTGGTGTTCGTCAACGGCAAGCAGTTCAAGCGCTACCGCGGCATGGCGTCGCTGGGCGCGATGCAGAGCCGCGGCGACCGCCGGTCGTACTCCAAGGACCGCTACTTCCAGGGCGACCTGACGGACGACGAGATCATCACCGAGGGCATCGAGGGCCAGGTCCCGTACCGCGGCCCGCTCGCCGCTGTCGCGCACCAGCTCGTCGGGGGCCTGCACCAGTCGATGTTCTACGTCGGCGCGCGCACGATCCCGGAGCTGCAGGCGCGGGGCCGGTTCGTCCGGATCACCCCGGCGGGCCTGAAGGAGTCGCACCCGCACGACGTGCAGATGATCTCCGAGGCGCCGAACTACACGGTCCGCTGAGACGACGGGAGGGGCCGGGCGCGCACCGCGCCCGGCCCCTCCTGCGTGCCCGGGGTCAGTCCCGGAAGGTCTCGATCTGCGCGCCGAGCTCCACGAGCCGCTCCTGGAGCTGCTCGTAGCCGCGGGCGATGATGTCGACGTTGCGCAGCACGCTGGTGCCCTTGGCGGCGAGCATCGCGAGCAGGATCACGACGGCGGGCCGCAGCGCGGGCGGGCAGGACACCTCGGCGCCGGACCATCGGGTGGGTCCGGTGACCTGCAGGCGGTGCGCGTCGAGCAGGCGCACGTCGGCCCCGAGGCGGGTGAGGTCGGTCAGGTGGATGGCCCGGCCCTCGTAGACCCAGTCGTGCACGAGGGTCGACCCGGTCGCGCACGCCGCGATCACCGCGAAGAACGGCAGGTTGTCGATGTTGAGGCCGGGGAACGGCATGGGGTGGATCTTGTCGAGCGGCGCCCGCAGCTCGCTGGGGTGCACCGTGATGTCCACCAGCCGCGTGCGGCCGTTGTGCGCGGTGTACTCCTCGGACAGCGTGTAGCGCAGGCCCATCTCGGACAGGGTCGCGAGCTCGATCTCCATGAACTCGATCGGCACCCGGCCGACGGTGATCTCCGAGCCGGTGACGATGCCGGCGGTGAGCAGGCTCATGGCCTCGACCGGGTCCTCGGACACCGCGTACTCCACGTCGGCGTCGATGTCGGCCCGCCCGTGCACGCGCAGCGTGGTGGTGCCGATGCCCTCGACGCGCACGCCCAGCAGCTCCAGGTAGAAGCACAGGTCCTGGACCATGTAGTTCGGGCTGGCGTTGCGGATGGTGGTGACGCCCGGGCGGCGGGCCGCGGCCATCAGGGCGTTCTCGGTGACGGTGTCGCCGCGCTCGGTGAGCACGATCGACAGGTTCTCGGTGCCGGGGTCGGTGACGCGGGCGAGGTAGCGGCCGCCGCTGGCGGTCACGGACAGGCCGAACGGGCGCAGCGCGATCATGTGCGGCTCGACGGTGCGGGAGCCGAGGTCGCAGCCGCCGGCGTAGGGGAGCCGGAACTCGTCCTGCTGCCCGAGGAGCGGGCCGAAGAACATGATGATCGACCGGGTGCGGCGGGCGGCGTCGACGTCGATGGCCTCGAGGTCGAGGTCCTTCGGCACGACGATCTCGAGGTCGCGGCCGTCGGCGGACCAGGTGGCGCGCACGCCGACGGACCGCAGGACGTCGACGATCCGGTCGACCTCGACGATCCGCGCGACGTTCTTGAGCCGGGTGGTGCCGCGGTTGAGCAGCGAGGCGCACAGCAGCGCCACGGCGCCGTTCTTCGAGGTGTTCACGTCGAGCCGGCCGCTCAGCCGCGCCCCGCCCTGCACGCGCAGGTGGGTGTGCTGCGGGCCGCCGAGCGTGACGATGGGGGAGTCGAGCGCGGCCCCGATCCGGGTGAGCATGTCGAGGCTGACGTTCTGCGCGCCCTGCTCGATGCGGTGCACGGCGGACTGGCTGGTGCCGAGCAGCTCGGCGAGCTGGGTCTGCGTCAGGCCGCGGTGGCGGCGCGCGGACCGGACGAGCGAGCCCACGTGCGCGAGCTGCTCCGGGAGGGTGGGGGTGACGGCGGGGAGGGACGAGGTCACCGTGGGCACGGTTCCGGTCGCCGGGTTGGTCAGGGTCACCACTCGACGCTATCTCATGGATGAGATATCGGCGCGCGGGCGGATGGGGAGATCGTGTGTCCGCCCGGCGGACGCCCCTCACCCCACGTCACCGACGAGATGACGGCGCAGGTCAGGCGATCAGGGTGTCCTGGATCGGCCGCCCCGCGAACGGCCGCGCGCGGGCCGGGTCGTGCGCGGGCGGGGCCAGCACCCCGCGCCGGCCGCGGCTCGGCCACGCGGACTCGGCGCCCGGGCCGTCGTGCCCCCGCTCGGCGCGCCACGCGTTGAACGCCTCCGCCCACGCCCGGTGCGCGGTGACCTGGTAGTCGTGCAGCGACACCAGGTCGAGCTCCCCGAGGTGCGGGTACCGGCCGACGATGCGCTCGAGCACGTCGAGGGTCGCGACGACGTCCACGTCCGCGGTGTGCAGGTTCTCGGTGTCGACCACCTGGTACACGCCGCACAGGTCGACGAGCTTGCGCTTGCCCCGCCGGTACCGGTCCTCCGCCCGGTCGAGCACCAGCGGGTCGATGACGGGCCGCACCTCCCCGTCCAGGCGGTCCTCGACGGTCGGGAGGTGGTGCCGGCGCAGCTCGGCCTCGAGCAGGCACAGGTCGAACGAGGCGTTGTAGGCGACCACCGGGGTGCCGTCGCGCACGGCGTCCGCGATGAGGCCGGCGATCTCGTCGAGGGCGGGCCGCGGCGCGACCCCGTGCTCGCGGGCGTGCGCGGTGCTGATGCCGTGGATGGCGCTCGCGGCCTCGGGGATGGGGACGCCCGGGTCGATCAGCCAGGTCCGCACGTCGGTGCCGCCCGCGTGCCGGCGCACCAGCGCGGCGGTGACGATGCGGTCGTGGTCGACGTCGACGCCCGTGGTCTCGGTGTCGAAGCCGAGCAGCGGTCCGTCGGTCCAGGTCATGCGTCCGCTCCTTCCTGCGCCGCCAGCATCGCACCGACCGCCCACGCGGCCGAGGACCCCGCCCGGCCTGTCGCGGGCCCGGATGCGCGCGGCCGCCGCCGGGGTGAGGGTGGAGGGAGCCCCGCGACCGCGGGGGACCCCCCGAAGCGAAGGAGACGTCATGGCACGCCTGACCGGCCGCACCGTCGCGTTCCTCACCAGCGAGAAGGGCGTCGAGGAGCCCGAGCTGACCACGCCCTGGCAGGCCGTGGCCGACGAGGGCGGCACCCCGGTGCTCGTGTCCGCGCAGCCCGGCACCGTGAGCGCGGTGAACAACGACCTGGACCCGGGCGGCGACTACCCGGTCGACCGCACGCTGGACTCCGTGTCCGCCGACGACTTCGACGCGCTCGTCATCCCGGGCGGCACCGTCAACGCCGACACCCTGCGCACCCAGGAGGGCGCGCAGGCGCTGGTCCGGGCGTTCGTCGCGGCGGGCAAGCCCGTGGCCGCGATCTGCCACGGGCCGTGGACGCTGATCGAGGCGGGCGTCGTGGACGGCGTCACCCTCACGTCGTACCCGAGCCTGGCGACCGACCTGCGCAACGCCGGGGCGCAGTGGGTGGACCGCGAGGTGGTGGTCTCCCCGGCGGGGAGCAGCACGCTCGTCACGTCCCGGAACCCCGACGACCTGCCGGCGTTCTGCGCGGCCGTCGTGGACGCGGTCGCGGGCTGAGCGTCCCCCGGCGCGGACGTCCCCGGCGGCGGGGGCGTCCGCGCCGGTAGCCTGGGCCGGTGAGCAACGAGATCGAGATCGGCCGCGGCAAGCGCGGACGGCGCGCGTACTCCTTCGACGACATCGCGGTGGTGCCCTCGCGGCGCACGCGGGACCCGGAGGAGGTCTCCGTCGGCTGGCAGATCGACGCCTACCACTTCGACCTGCCGGTGCTCGCCGCGCCGATGGACTCCGTGATGAGCCCGGCGACGGCCGTGGCGCTCGGGCGGGCCGGCGGCCTCGGCGTCCTGGACCTCGAGGGGCTGTGGACGCGCTACGACGACCCGGAGCCCCTGCTGGCGCAGATCGCCGAGCTGCCGGCGGCCGAGGCGACCGCCCGCATGCAGGAGGTCTACTCCGCGCCGATCCAGCCGGAGCTGATCCGCCGCCGCATCGGGGAGATCCGCGACGCGGGGGTGACCGTGGCCGGCGCCCTGTCGCCGCAGCGCACGCAGGAGTTCTGGAAGGACGTCGTCGACGCCGGCGTCGACCTGTTCGTCATCCGCGGCACCACGGTGTCGGCCGAGCACGTGTCCGGCCGGGCCGAGCCGCTCAACCTCAAGCGCTTCATCTACGAGCTCGACGTGCCGGTGATCGTCGGCGGGGCGTCCACGTACACCGCGGCCCTGCACCTCATGCGGACCGGGGCCGCGGGCGTGCTCGTCGGCTTCGGCGGCGGTGCGGCGCACACCACCCGGGTCTCCCTGGGCATCCACGCCCCGATGGCGACGGCCGTCGCCGACGTCGCCGCGGCGCGCCGGGACTACCTGGACGAGTCCGGCGGCCGCTACGTGCACGTCATCGCGGACGGCGGGGTGGGGCGGTCGGGCGACCTGGTCAAGGCCGTGGCGTGCGGCGCGGACGCCGTGATGCTCGGCGCGGCGCTGGCGCGGGCGACCGACGCCCCCGGGCAGGGCTGGCACTGGGGCCCCGAGGCGCACCACCCGCACCTGCCGCGCGGCGAGCGGGTCCAGGTGGGCCAGGCGGGCACGCTGCAGCAGGTGCTGTTCGGCCCCGGCCACACCGCGGACGGCACGCTGAACCTCATCGGCGCGCTGCGCCGGGCGATGGCGACGACCGGGTACTCGGACCTCAAGGAGTTCCAGCGCGTGGAGATCGTCGTCTCCCCGTACCAGCCGCGCTGACCTGCGCCGCGACGGCCCCTCGCTCACGCCGGGCGGGGGGCCGCCGTCGTGCCCGGCGTAGGCCCGGTTCTGCGGTTGTGCCCGGCTCGAAGCCCGAGTGGGTCCGAATGTGTGGGAATTGGTTGACATCGGGTCCGGTTGCCGCCACGCTGATCCCCGGATGCGGACGGCGGGACCGTCCTGCGCCGAGGACGGGAGCCGCACGGTCGCGGCCCCGACGACAGCCGGAGGAGAGCGATGAAGGTCTTCCGTTTCTACGCACCGGGCGACGTCCGGCTCGAGGACGCCCCCGAGCCCGACGCGGGGCCCGGTGAGGTCAAGATCCGGGTCCGCGCCTGCTCGATGTGCGGCACCGACGTGAAGATCTCCACGTCGGGGCACCAGCGGATCGTGCCGCCGCGCGTCATGGGCCACGAGATCGCCGGCGAGGTCGTCGCGGTCGGCGAGGGCGTCGAGGGCTGGGCCGCGGGCGACCGGGTGCAGGTCATCGCCGCCATCCCGTGCGGCACCTGCGACTGGTGCCGCGCCGGCCTCATGACCATCTGCCCGAACCAGGTGTCGATGGGCTACGACTTCGACGGCGGGTTCGCGCCGTACATGATCGTCCCGGCGGCCGTGCTCGCCGTCGACGGGCTCAACCGGATCCCCGACGGCGTGTCCTTCGCCGAGGCGTCCGTGGCCGAGCCGTTCGCCTGCGCCATCAACGCCCAGGAGCTCGCCGGGACGCACGACGGCGACGTCGTCGTCGTGGTCGGGTCCGGCCCGATCGGCTGCCTGCACGTCCGGCTCGCGCGGGCGCGCGGCGCGGCGTCGGTGCTGCTCGTCGAGCTCAGCCGGGAGCGGCTGGACCTCGCGGCCGACCTGGTGAAGCCCGACGCGGCGATCTGCGCGTCCGAGGTCGACCCCGTCGAGGCCGTCCTGGCGGCCACCGGCGGCCGCGGCGCCGACCTGGTGATCACCGCCGCCGCGTCCGGGGCCGCGCAGGAGCAGGCGCTGCGCATGGTGGCGCCCCGCGGGCGGATCAGCTTCTTCGGCGGGCTGCCGAAGGACCGGCCCACCATCACGCTCGACTCGAACCTCGTGCACTACCGCGAGCTCACCATCGTGGGCGCCAACGGCTCGAGCCCCGAGCACAACCGGCAGGCCCTGCGGCACATCGCCGACGGCAGCGTGCCGGTGGCCGACCTCATCACGCACCGGCTCCCGCTCGAGCAGGTCCGCGACGGCATCGACGTCGTCCGGTCCGGCACGGGCATCAAGGTCACCATCGAGCCGTGACCCCACGGGCCCGGGCCGGCCGGAGCACCGGCCCGGGCACGGCACGGCACCCCTCGCACCACCGGCCCGCGCCCGGCGCGGACCGTCCCGGATCAACGACGATCACCGCGGAGTGTGACTGGCCATGACGACGACCACCGCCGCGCCCACCCTGGGGCGCGGGCGCACCGCGCAGGTCCGCCTGCAGAAGTTCGGTGCCTTCCTGACCGGCATGATCATGCCGAACCTCCCGGCGTTCCTCGCCTGGGGTCTCATCACCGCCCTGTTCATCGGCGTCGGCTGGTGGCCGAACGGCATCCTCGGCGGCTTCGGCAACGCCGACCTGCCGAACGCCTGGCAGGGCGCCGCCACCCAGCTCGTGACCGCGCCCGACGGCACGACGTTCCACCAGTACCTCGGGCTCGTCGGGCCGATGGTCACCTACCTGCTGCCGCTGCTCATCGCGAACTCCGGCGGCCGGCTCGTGCACGGCGAGCGCGGCGGCGTGGTCGCCACGATCGCCACGGTCGGCATCATCGTCGGCAGCACCGTCCCGATGTTCCTCGGCGCCATGATCGTCGGGCCGCTCGCCGGCTGGATCATGAAGCACGTCGACGCGCTGTGGGACGGCAAGATCAAGCCCGGCTTCGAGATGCTGGTGAACATGTTCTCCGCCGCGATCGTCGGCGGGGCGCTCTCGATCGGCGCGTTCTTCGGCATCGCCCCGGTCGTCACGCAGATCAGCGCGTTCCTCGGGGACGTCGTCGGCTGGCTCGCGGACAACCACCTGCTCCCGCTGATGAGCATCATCGTGGAGCCCGCGAAGGTGCTGTTCCTCAACAACGCGATCGGCAACGGCGTGCTCGTGCCGCTCGGGGCGCAGGAGGTCGTCGAGCAGGGCAAGTCGCTGCTGTTCCTCGTCGAGGCGAACCCCGGCCCCGGCCTGGGCATCCTGCTCGCCTACACGCTGCTCGGCGTCGGCGCGGCGCGGTCCACCGCCCCGGGCGCGATCGTCGTGCAGTTCCTCGGCGGCATCCACGAGGTGTACTTCCCGTTCGTGCTCATGCGCCCGACCCTGATCATCGCCGCGATCCTCGGCGGGATGACCGGCATCGCGACCAACGTGGTGTTCGGCAGCGGCCTGGTCGGCCCCGCGGCACCCGGCAGCATCTTCGCGGTGCTCGCCCAGACGTCCCGGGGCAGCTACGTGGGGGTGGTCCTCTCGGTGGTGCTGTCGGCGCTGGTGTCGTTCCTCGTCGCGGCCGTCATCCTGCGGGCCACCCGCAAGCGGGACCTCGCGGCGGGCGAGAGCGGCGACCTCGGTGCCGCGATCGCGCAGACCGAGGCGAACAAGGGCCGCAGCAGCAGCGCGCTCGGCGCCCTCGGCGGCCGGGTCGCGGACGGCGCCGCCGCCGCGCCGGTCCGGCTCGTGGTGTTCGCGTGCGACGCCGGCATGGGGTCGAGCGCGATGGGCGCCTCCGTGCTGCGGGACAAGCTGCGCAAGGCGGGCCTGACCGACGTGACGGTGGTGAACAAGGCCGTCGCGCACCTGGACGACTCCGCGGACCTCGTCATCAGCCAGCGCGAGCTCACCGAGCGCGCGCGGCAGCAGGCCCCGACGACCCGGCACGTGTCGGTGGACAACTTCATGAACAGCCCGGTCTACGACCAGGTCGTCCAGGAGATCGCCGCCGCCCGGCAGCCCGCCGGCGCCGAGCCCGGGGGCGAGCGGTGACGGCCGGCGTGCTCAGCCGGGAGCTGTGCCGGGCGGACGGGCAGGCGCGCACCCACGACGACGCGGTGCGGGAGGCGGGGGCGATGCTCGTGTCCGCCGGCGCGGTGACGCCCGCGTACGTGGACGCGATGTTCCGCCGGGAGGCGAGCATCTCGACCTACATGGGCAACGGCCTGGCCATCCCGCACGGCACGCTCGACGCGTCGGGGGAGATCCTGCGGTCCGCCGTGGCCGTGGTCCGCTACCCCGAGCCGGTCGACTGGGACGGCAACCCGGTCCGCGTGGTGATCGGCGTCGCGGGCGCGGACGGGACGCACCTGGACGTGCTGTCCCGGATCGCCCTCGTGTTCGTCGACGAGGACCAGGCGCGGCAGGTCGCCGACGCGGCCACGGCGGACGAGCTGTACGACCTGCTGGCCGGGGTGAACGCGGCCTGAGGCTGTTCCTGCGGGGCGGGTGCGGACCGCTCCGCCCCGCAGGAGCCGCGCGGTCTGCGTGGGATCATGTCGGGGCCGCCGGTGGCCGCGGCGCGGTCCCGGAGGACGGGAACCACGGCGCCCCGCGGGCGCCACGAACGACGGAGTCGATGTGTACGCACCCGAGCGACACCAGCAGATCCTGGGCCGGGCCCGCGCCGACGGGCGGGTGGACGTCACCGGTCTGGCCGCGGAGCTCGACGTCACGCCGGAGACGATCCGGCGCGACCTCACCGCCCTCGAGCGGCACGGCCTCGTGCGGCGGGTGCACGGCGGCGCGATCCCCGTCGAGCGGCTGGGCTT
This sequence comes from Actinomycetes bacterium, assembly GCA_023388235.1. Lineage (GTDB taxonomy): Bacteria > Actinomycetota > Actinomycetes > Actinomycetales > Cellulomonadaceae > Cellulomonas. The sequence continues at coordinate 11,525 of JAEWGQ010000197.1, forward strand.
CGAGCCGGCGCTGGCGGACCGCGAGGGGCTGCTGGCGGGCGAGAAGGAGCGGATCGCGAAGGCGGCGCTCGACGAGCTCCCCGACGGCGGGGCGGTCATCCTGGACGCCGGGACCACGACCGTCCGGCTCGCGGAGGCGCTGCCCGCCGACCGGGAGCTCACCGTCGTCACGCACGCGCTGCCGGTCGCGACGGTCCTCGCCGCCCGCCCGCGCACCACGCTGCACCTGGTCGGCGGCACTGTCCGCGGCCGGACCCTCGCGGCCGTCGGCACGTGGGCGCTGCGCGAGCTCGCCGAGCTGCACGTGGACGTGGCGTTCCTCGGGGCGAACGGCATCACGGCCGACCACGGCGTCACGACCCCCGACCTCGCGGAGGCGGCGGTGAAGCGGGCGCTCGTCGCGGCCGCGCGCCGCACCGTCGTGCTGGCCGACCACACGAAGGTCGGGCGGGTGGACCTGGCCCGCGTCGCCGAGCTCGCCGACATCGACACGCTCATCACGGACGCGGGCGTCGAGCCCGAACTCGCCGACGAGATCGAGGCCGCCGGCACCCGGGTGGTGCGCGCATGATCGTCACCGTCACCCCGAACCCCAGCGTCGACCGCGCGCTGGACCTGGACCGGATCGCGCTCGGCGAGGTGAACCGCGCCCACACGGTGCACGTGCACCCCGGGGGCAAGGGCATCAACGTCGCGCGGGCGCTGGTGCGGCACGGCGTCCCCGCCGTGGCCGTCGTGCCCACGGGCGGACCGGACGGCGCGCGGCTCGCCGGCCTGCTGGCCGAGCACGGGGTGCCCGCCGTGCCCGTCCCGGTGGCGGGGGACACCCGCACGAACATCACGCTGCAGGAGCGCGGCGGCGCCACCACGAAGGTGAACGCCCCCGGGCCGGTCCTGTCCGCGGCGGAGGTGGCCGCCCTGCTCGAGGCGGTGGAGCAGCGGCTCCGGAGCGCCCCGGCCGCCGTCGTCGCCGCCGGCTCGCTGCCGGCGGGCGCCGGGGAGGACCTGTTCGTGCGCCTGGCAGAGGTGGCCGGGCGGCACGGCGTCCCGCTGCTGCTCGACACCTCGGGCGCGCCGCTCGCGTGCGCGGTCCGCGCCGGCGGGCTGGAGCTGGTCAAGCCCAACGAGCACGAGCTCGCCGAGGTCGCCGGCCGCCCCCTCGTCACCGTCGGCGACGTGGTGGACGCCGCGCGGGAGGTGGCCGCCCGCGGGACGCGCCTGGTGCTGGTGAGCCTCGGGGCGCACGGGGCGCTGCTGGTCGCGCGGGACGAGCCGGGCACCTGGTGGGCCGGCGGCGCCCCGCTCGTGCCGCGCTCCACGGTCGGCGCGGGGGACTCCACGCTCGCGGGGTTCATCGCGGCGTCCGGGTCGCTGCCCGAGCGGCTGCGGACCGCCGTGGCCTGGGGCCGCGCGGCCGTGCTGCTGCCCGGCACGGAGGTCCCGGCCCCCGGGTCGGTCGACACCGGCGCTGTCGCCGTGGTGGCCGACCCGGACCGCGGCGTGCCCGTCACCGAGCTCGGCGCGCCGGCGCCCGCACCCGCGGCCCGGGGC
>JAEWGQ010000299.1 GCA_023388235.1 Actinomycetes bacterium
CCAGCGCACCCGGCTGCTCGCCGTCCGCGGCCGCCCGCTCGACCAGGCGCAGCAGCGTCGCGTTCACGGGCGTCGGCACCCCGTGCAGCCGCCCGAGCAGCACGATCTCGCCGTTGAGGTACGCGGCCTCCACCGATCCGGCGCCGCGCACCAGGCTCTGCCAGGTCGACCCGCCGCGCCGCTCCACCCCGGGCAGCGGCACCAGCGTGAACCCCTCGCGGGCGGCCGCCTCGGTCTCCGGGTCGACGGGTGCGACGCCGGCGGCGGCCAGCACGTCGCGCGCCTCCGCGGTCGCCGCGTCCGCCAGCTCCCGCGCGGGACCGCGCACCGGCCCGCAGAGCGCCTCGACCGCGTTGCCGAGGTTGCTCAGCAGCTTGGCGTACTTCCAGGCCGCCACGTCCGGGACCACCGGCGCGCGGAAACCCGCCGCCTCCAGGTCCGCCGCGACCGCGGCGAGGTCCGGGTCGGGCGGCCCCGCGGGGACGGTGCCGAGCGTCAGGACGCCGGTCACCGGGCTGCCGGCGGCCGACACCCGCCCCGGCTCCAGGAACGTCGCGGGCAGCCACACGCACATGCCGGCCACCCGGGCGAACCGCCGGGAAGCGGTCCGCTCGTTGTCGACCCCGTTCTGCGCGCAGACGAGCAGCAGGTCCTCGCCCGCGGTGCGCCCGCCGGCGACGGGCCGGCCCGCCCACTGCTCCGTGGTCGCCGCCGTGTCCTGCGACTTCACGGCGAGCACCAGCACGTCGCCCGCCCGGAGGTCGACCTCCTGCGGGCCGGCCGCCACGGGGGCGTGGACGACGCGGGCGCCCGCCGGGGTCGTCAGGTGCAGGCCGTCCGCCCGCATCGCGTCCCGGTGCGCGCCGCGGGCCACCAGCACGACGTCGCGGCCGGCCTCCGCCAGCAGCCCCCCGATGGTCCCGCCGACCGCGCCGGCCCCGATGATCACGTATCGCACCCGGTCACCCTGCCACACGCCGCGCCGCCGCCCGGGCCGGGCCTGCGCGGACGCGCACGGTCCCCGCACGGGACCCCGCCCGGGACCCCGCACGGGGGCGCACCGCCGACGCCGTACGGTGGAGGTCATGACCTCCTCCCGCACCGTCGCCGTCGTCGGCGGCTACGTCGTCCCCGTCGCCTCCGAGCCCGTCGAGGGCGGCACCGTCCTCATCCGCGACGGCCGCATCGAGGCCGTCGGCGCCGACGTGCCGGTCCCCGACGGCGCCACCGTCGTCGACGCGACAGGCCGCTGGGTGCTGCCCGGCTTCGTCGAGGCGCACGGCCACGTCGGCATCCACGAGGAGGGCGAGGGCGTCGCGGGCAACGACACCAACGAGATGACCGGTCCGAACATGGCGGCCGTCCGCGCGGTCGACGCCGTGAACATCGACGACGAGGGCTTCCGCGACGCGCTGTCCGGCGGCGTGACGTCCGTCGTCGTGAAGCCCGGGTCCGGCAACCCGATCGGCGGCCAGAGCGTCGCGATGAAGTCCTGGGGCGGCCGGACGATCGACGAGCAGGTCATCTCGGCGTCCGTCAGCGTGAAGTCCGCGCTCGGCGAGAACCCCAAGCGCGTCTACGGGGAGAAGAAGCAGACCCCCTCGACCCGGCTCGGCACCGCGCTGGTCATCCGGGAGGCGTTCACCGCCGCGCAGCACTACCGCGCCGCGCGCGCCGCCGCCGAGGCGAAGGGCGAGCCGTTCAAGGTCGACCTCGCGCTGGACACGCTGGCCCGCGTGCTCGACGGCGAGCTCGTCTGGGACCAGCACACGCACCGCCACGACGACATCGCCACCGCCATCCGGCTCGCGGACGAGTTCGGCTACCGCCTGGTGGTGAACCACGGCACCGAGGGCCACAAGATCGCCGACGTGCTGGCGGAGCGCGACATCCCCGTGATCTTCGGCCCGATGTTCACGTCGCGCTCCAAGGTCGAGCTGCGGGACCGGGCGATCGCGAACCTGGCGGCGCTCGCGGCCGCGGGCGTGCGGGTCGCGATCACCACGGACCACCCGGTCGTGCCGATCAACTTCCTGGTGCACCAGGCGACCCTCGCGGTGAAGGACGGCCTGCCGCGGCAGACGGCGCTGGAGGCGCTCACCGTCAACCCGGCGGCGTTCCTCGGCCTGGACGGCCGGGTCGGCGCCCTCGAGCCGGGGCGCGACGGCGACGTGGTGATCTGGTCCGGCGACCCGCTGGACGTGCACTCCCGCGCCGAGCACGTCCTCATCGAGGGCCGCACGGTGTACACGTGGGACGCGGCGGAGTCGCGCGGGCGCGTGGTCGAGCGCGCGGAGCGCTTCCGCGCCTGACACGCCGCCGCCCGGTCCGCAGGGGTCCGGCGGCCCCGGGCGGGGCGGACGGGCGCCGCGGCCCGCCGCCCTGGTGTCCCAACCGGGGCGGCGGGTGCGCGTGCGCCCCCTCAGCGGACGTCGGTGTCGGGACCCTGGATCGCGGCCCTGCCGGCCTCGAGCCGCGCGACCGGCACCCGGAACGGCGAGCAGGACACGTAGTCCAGCCCGACCGCGTCGAAGAACCGGATCGACTCCGGGTCACCGCCGTGCTCGCCGCACACCCCCACGGTGAGGTCGGGCCGGGTGGCCCTGCCCTCCTCCACGGCGATGCGGACGAGCCGACCGACGCCCTTCGCGTCGATGGTCTCGAACGGGGAGATGGTCAGCACCCCGTTCTCGAGGTACACCGGGAAGAACGCGCCCTCGACGTCGTCCCGGGAGAAGCCCCACGTCGTCTGCGTGAGGTCGTTGGTGCCGAACGAGAAGAACTGCGCGACCTCGGCGATGCGGTCGGCGGTGAGCGCCGCGCGCGGCAGCTCGATCATCGCGCCGACCGGCAGGTCGAGCGGCACCCCGCGGGCCTCGCCCACCTCGGCCATGAGGCGCAGGGCCTCGTCGCGCACGAGGTGCAGCTCCATCACGGACCCCACGAGCGGGACCATGATCTCCGGGTGCGGGGTCCCGCCGGCCTCGAGGCGGTCGGCGGTGGCCTCGCAGACGGCGCGGATCTGCAGGGCGAACAGGCCGGGCACCACGAGGCCGAGCCGCACGCCGCGCAGGCCGAGCATGGGGTTCGCCTCGTGCATCCGGCGGACCGCGGCGAGCAGCTTCACGTCGGCGGGGTCGACCTCGCCGCGCTCCTCGGCGAGCGCGACCCTGACGGACAGCTCGGTGAGGTCGGGCAGGAACTCGTGCAGCGGCGGGTCGATCAGCCGGATCGTGGTCGGCAGGCCGTCCATCTCCTCCAGCAGCGCCCCGAAGTCCGCACGCTGCAGCGGCAGCAGGGCGTCGAGCGCGGCCTGCCGCTCGGCGTCGTCCTCGGCGAGCACGACGCGCTCGACGAGCACCCGGCGCTCGCCGAGGAACATGTGCTCGGTCCGGCACAGCCCGATGCCCTGGGCGCCGAGCGAGCGGGCCCGGCGGGCGTCCTCGGCGGTGTCGGCGTTGGCGTGCACGCGCAGGCGCCGCTTCTCGTCGGCGTGGGTGAGGATGCGGTGCACCGAGGTGACGAGGTCGGCGGTCTGCTCGTCGTCGCCGGCCTGCGCCAGCGCGGCGTCCAGGCCGGACTCGAGGTAGGTGCTCACCGGCGACGGGACGACGGGCACCGCGCCGAGGTACACCTCGCCGGTGGAGCCGTCGATCGCGATGACGTCGCCCTCGGCCACGGTGTGCCCGTCCACCCGCAGGCTGCGGCCGACGGGGTCGATGTCGAGGGCGTCGGCGCCGACCACGCAGGTGCGCCCCATGCCGCGGGCCACGACGGCGGCGTGCGAGGTCTTGCCGCCGCGCGCGGTCAGGACGCCGACGGCGGCGATCATGCCGCCGAGGTCGTCGGGGTTGGTCTCGCGGCGCACGAGCACGACGTCCTCGCCGGCCGCCGCGCGGGTCTGCGCCGTGGCGGAGTCGAACACCGCCCGGCCGACCGCCGCACCGGGGGAGGCGGCCATGCCGCGGGTGAGCAGCGTGCGCTCGGCGGTCGCGTCGAACTGCGGGAACATCAGCTGGGACAGCTGCGCGCCGCTGACCCGCGCGAGCGCCTCGTCCATCGTGATGAGGTGCTCGTCGACGAGCTGGGTCGCGATCCGGAACGCCGCGGGCGCGGTGCGCTTGCCGACGCGGGTCTGCAGCATCCAGAGCTTGCCGCGCTCGACCGTGAACTCCACGTCGCACAGGTCGCGGTAGTGGGTCTCGAGGCGGCGCATGGCCTGGCGCAGGTCGGCGTAGGACTGCGGGTCCACCTGCTCCATCTCGGCGAGGCTCAGGGTGTTCCGGATGCCCGCGACGACGTCCTCGCCCTGGGCGTTCACCAGGTAGTCGCCGTAGTCGCCGGTGCGGCCGGTGGCGGGGTCGCGCGTGAACGCCACGCCGGTGCCGGAGGTCGGGCCGAGGTTGCCGAACACCATCGAGCACACGTTGACGGCCGTGCCGAGGTCGTCCGGGATGCGCTCGCGGCGGCGGTACAGGCGGGCGCGGTCGGTGTTCCAGGACCGCAGGACGGCCACGATCGCGAGGTCGAGCTGCTCGCGGGGGTGCTGCGGGAACTCGCGGCCGGACTCGCTCCGGACGATCTCCTTGAACTGGTCGGTGAGCCGGCGCAGGTCCGCGGCGTCGAGGTCGACGTCGTCGTGCACGCCCTTGGCGGCCTTGGCCTTGTCGAGGGCGTCGGCGAACAGGTCGCCGTCGATGTCGAGCACCGTCTTGCCGAACATCTGGATGAGCCGCCGGTAGGAGTCCCAGGCGAACCGCTCGTCGCCGGAGAACTCCGCGAGGCCGATGACGGACGCGTCGTTGAGGCCGACGTTGAGGACGGTCTCCATCATCCCGGGCATGGAGAACTTCGCGCCGCTGCGCACGGACACCAGCAGGGGGTCGTGGAAGTCCCCGAGGCCGCGGCCGAGCGCGTCCTCGAGCCGGCGCACGGCCATCGTGACCTCGACGCGCAGCTCGGGTGGCAGGTGCCCGGTGCGCATGTAGGCGCGGCAGGCGTCGGTCGTGATGGTGAAACCGGGCGGGACCGGCAGGCCCAGGCGGGTCATCTCGGCGAGGTTCGCGCCCTTGCCGCCGAGCAGATCCTTCTGGTCCTTGTCACCCTCGGAGAAGTCCTGGACATAGCTGGCCACGTGTACCTCCGCGTACGACATCGGGGGAGCGCCGTTGCTCCACCTCCAGCAGTCTGCTCCCGCCCCTCGCGCGGTGCCCAGGGACCATCGGCCCTCCCGCCGGGCGCGCGCGGGCGGCCTGTCGGCGCGGGTCGGTAGACTGGCCCGGTCCGCACGTCCTTCCCGGAACGGAGCCACGGCGCGAGCCGAGCACATGGCTGAGACCTCACCCGACCGCACCGACCGGTCGCTCCCCGCCGCGCGGGTCGAGCACCGGATCACCATCCCGTCCGGCGTCTCCATGGTCGAGCTCCTCGGCATGGACGACCAGGTGCTGCGCGCGGTCGAGTCGGGCTTCCGGACGGTGGACGTGCACGCGCGCGGCAACGAGATCACCCTGACGGGCCCGGCGGGCGACGTCGCGCTGGTCGCGCGGCTCGTGGACGAGCTGGTCGAGATGGCCGCGGGCGGCACCCCGCTGACCCCGGACGTCGTGACCCGGTCGGTCGCGATGCTCACGGCCGGCACCGCCACCCGCCCCGCCGACGTCCTGACGTTCAACATCCTGTCGACCCGCGGGCGCACCATCCGGCCCAAGACGTCGGGCCAGAAGGAGTACGTCGACGCGATCGACCGGAACACGGTGACGTTCGGCATCGGGCCCGCCGGCACCGGCAAGACGTACCTCGCGATGGCGAAGGCCGTGCAGGCGCTGCAGGCCCGCCAGGTCAACCGCATCGTGCTCACCCGGCCGGCGGTCGAGGCCGGGGAGCGGCTCGGGTTCCTGCCCGGCACCCTGAGCGAGAAGATCGACCCGTACCTGCGGCCGCTGTACGACGCGCTGCACGACATGGTCGACCCCGACTCGATCCCGCGGCTCATGGAGGCCGGGACGATCGAGGTGGCCCCGCTGGCCTACATGCGCGGGCGCACCCTCAACGACTCCTTCATCATCCTGGACGAGGCGCAGAACACCTCGGCCGAGCAGATGAAGATGTTCCTCACCCGGCTCGGCTTCGGGTCGAGGGTCGTGGTCACCGGCGACGTCACGCAGGTGGACCTGCCGTCCGGCACGACCTCCGGCCTGCGGGTGGTCGAGTCGATCCTGGCGGACGTGGACGACGTCGCGTTCTGCCGGCTGAGCTCCTCCGACGTCGTCCGACACCGTCTGGTGAGCGACATCATCGACGCCTACGCACGCTGGGACAGCACCGCACGATGAGCATCGAGGTCAACAACGAGTCCGGCCACGAGGTCGACGAGGCCGAGTTCGCGGCGCTGGCGCGCTTCGTGCTCGACCAGATGCACGTGCACCCGCAGACCGACCTGTCGATCCTGTTCGTCGACACCGCGGTCATGACGGACCTGCACGTGAAGTGGATGGACGAGCCCGGTCCGACGGACGTGCTGTCCTTCCCGATGGACGAGCTGCGGCCCGGCCGCGCCGACGACCCGACGCCCCCGGGGCTGCTCGGCGACGTCGTGCTGTGCCCGGAGGTCGCGGTCGAGCAGGCGCGCACCGCGGGCCACTCCACGGTCGAGGAGCTGCTGCTGCTGACCACGCACGGGATCCTGCACCTGCTGGGCTACGACCACGCGGAGCCGGAGGAGGAGAAGGAGATGTTCGGCCTGCAGCGGCAGCTGCTGCTGACCTTCCTCGCCGGACGATGAGCGGCGTCCCCGTCGGCCTGCTCGCCGCCCTCACCCTGCTGGCCGTCCTGCTGGCGGCGTCGCTGTCGGCGGGCGAGGCGGCGGTCCTGCGGATCGGGCGCCACGCGGTGGCCGACCTGCTGGCCGCGCGGCACCCCGCCGCGGAGCGGGTGCGCCGCCTGGCCGAGGACCGCGCGGCCGTCTCCGGCGCGGCCGCGGTGGTGCGGCTGCTCTGCGAGATGCTCGCCGCGGTGTGCCTGACGCTCGCGGTCGCGGCCTCCGACCTGACCTGGTCGCTCGAGCTCGTGATCGCCGTGGCGGCGTGCGCGTTCCTCACGGTGGTGCTCGCGCGCCTCAGCCCGCGGTCGCTCGGGCACCGGTACCCCCGGCAGGTGCTGGTCGCGACGTCGCGGCTGCTGCTGGGCGTGCGCGCGGTCGCCGGCCCGCTGGTGCGGGTCGCCCCCGCCGCCGGCGCGGACCTCGACGAGGAGCGGCTGCGCGAGATCGTCGACCGGGTCGGCGACCGGCCCGGCGGCGACGCGGACGAGCGGGCGATGGTGCGCTCCGTGCTGGGGCTCGGGGACACGCTGACCCGCGAGGTCATGGTGCCGCGCACCGACATGGTGACGACCGTGGAGTCCACGCCGCTGCGCAAGGTGCTGTCCCTGCTGCTGCGGTCGGGCTACTCGCGGGTGCCCGTGGTCGGCGAGCAGGTCGACGACCTCAAGGGCGTGCTCTACCTCAAGGACCTCGTGCGCCGGATGCAGGACGACCCGGACGCCGCCGGCGCCCCGGCCGGCTCGCTCGTGCGGCCCGCGGTGTTCGTGCCGGAGTCCAAGCCGGTGGACGAGCTGCTGCGCGAGCTGCAGGCGGGCGCGTCGCACATCGCGATGGTCGTCGACGAGTACGGCGGGATCGCGGGCCTCGTGACGATCGAGGACGCGCTCGAGGAGATCGTCGGCGAGCTGACCGACGAGCACGACCGGCCCGAGCCCGAGGTCGAGGACCTCGGCGAGGGCGTGCTGCGCGTGCCCGCGCGCCTCGGCGTGGACGAGCTCGGCGAGCTCTTCGGGCTCGACCTGGACGACGACGACGTGGACACCGTCGGCGGCCTGCTCGCCAAGACCCTCGGCAAGGTCCCGCTGCCCGGCTCCGTGGCCGACGTCCACGGCCTGCGGATCGAGGCCGACCGGGTCGAGGGCCGGCGCAAGCAGCTCGCGACCGTCCTCGTCTCCCACGCCGCCGCACCGTCCGTGGCGCCGCCCGCGGCGCCCCACGAGCCGGAGACCCCGGCCGACACCCGACCCTCCCTCCCGACCGTGAAGGACACCCCGTGAGCACGACCACCCCCGAGCACCGCTCCGGATTCGCCTGCCTGGTCGGGCGGCCCAACGCCGGCAAGT
>JAEWGQ010000341.1 GCA_023388235.1 Actinomycetes bacterium
TCCTGGCGCCGCTCAGGCGTCAGGCGTTCCGCGCGAGCCACCCCGCCAGCTGCCTTGCCAGGGATCTTCTTCTCTGCCATGCCGCGCGCCTCCTGATTTGCGGTTCAGATGCTTGCAAGGTACGCGCACTGCAAGCATAGAGCAAGGCTCTTGCTTGCATTAGTCGCGTCCAACTACTCAGCCGCGCGCCGCGGTGGCTACCTGCCAACCTCTGCCACCCTGGTAGCCATGAGCGACGGCGGACGCAGCGACGCCCAGGCGTGGTCGAGCTCAGACCCCGACAGCGAGTGGTGGCCGGCGCTCCCGCTGCGTGTCAGCGCCCCGGCGGACGATGACGGCGTGCACGACCATCCCCTGACCCACACCGCGCCCGGCGGCATGGACCGCATCCGCGCCACCGTGCCCCTGCTCAACGCCCAGCGCGTCCCACCGGGCACGCACCACGACGTGGACGACCCGATCCCGGTGACCGTGACGCTGCGGTGGGCCACCGGCGACGAGCAGCTCGACACCCTCGCCGTCGAGTGGTGGGGCGCCGGCGCCGGCGCCCTCGTCCGCGTGAAGCTCAGCGACCTGCGCGTCATGACCGGGGCCGTGTGGGTCCCGGCAGCGGACGTGCGCCGCCGGGAGGTCAGCGGCGGACGCGGCGTCTGATCGCCTGCCACAGCAGCTCGTCGACCTGACGCGAGGCTGGGTGTGCGAGAACCTGCGCGAGCTCGTCGCGGGTCGGCCAGTCGGCGCGCCCCCACCACGCTGAGCGCGCCGAGAGCATCATGCCGAGGACCGCGGGCGGGAGGCCGGCGGCGAGGGCTCGGTCCATCGCGGCAGCGGCGGCCGCGACCTGTTCGGGTGTGCGCCGCGGCTGCGGGGGTGTGTCCACGTTGGGGGCTCCCTGGGGGCTCTGCGTCCCGGTTGATTCGCGAATGCGCCGGTCAGGACTGGCAAGTCTTCGGCCCCCACGAGCCCCCGGATTCAGCCTCTCGTCGGCCCATTCATGCAGGTCAGGGGCGGTTTCTGCGAGCGGGAGTGCACAGAACTCCCGGTACCGCACCCGCGTCTCCCGTCGTGGTCCGCGCGGGCGGCCCGGCGGCCGCCCGTCCCCGGAGCGAGCGTACGTGCGCGCGGGCGGCCGCTCCTGGGCGGGCCGTCAGTCGTCGGCGACCGGCCGGGACAGCAGCCAGCCCGACATCGGCGTCGCCAGCAGCAGCGGCCCGGAGTAGACCCGGCCGTCCACCGGGACCTCCAGCTCGGACGCGCCGGGGCTCGCCAGGACGATCGCCAGCAGCCCGCGCCAGAACCCCCGGGCGCGCACCCGCCGGCGGGCGCGGCCCGCGAGCAGCCCCTCGACCACGCCGACGACGTCCGCGCGGGGCACCTCGAGCTCGACGGTGCCCTCGACCACGACGAGGTCGTCGCCGTCGCGGTGCAGGTGCACGAGGATCTCGGGCACGCCGTCGAACACCACCGTGACCGCGCGCCGCGGCCCGTCCACGGGGTCGTCGGCCTCCCACGGGTCGGTCTCCGGGACCGGCGCGGGCGGGCGCGCGTGGTCGGCGCCCACCTGCCAGAGCGCGCGGACGGCCGCCTGGGTCCCCTCGTCGACGGGCATGCCGCCATCCTGGCACCGCGGCGTCCGGGACGGGGCGCGGGTGTCGGACCCGCGCGACACAATGGCGCGGTGACCCCACCCCCGCCGCCGGACGCCGTGACCGGCCCCGACGTGCTCGGACGGTTCTCGGGTCCGACGCAGGACTGGTTCCGCGGGGCCTTCGCGGAGCCGACGGCGGCGCAGTCCGGCGCGTGGGACGCCGTGTCGACGGGGCGGCACGCGCTGGTGGTCGCCCCGACCGGGTCCGGCAAGACGCTGGCGGCCTTCCTGTGGGCGCTCGACCGGATCGTCGCCGAGCCGCCGGACGCGGAGGCCGACCCCGTGGAGCGGTGCCGCGTGCTCTACGTGTCGCCGCTCAAGGCGCTCGCGACGGACGTGGAGCGGAACCTGCGCTCCCCGCTGGTCGGCGTGCGGCAGGCGGCGACCCGCCGCGGGCTGACGCTGCCGGAGGTACGCGTCGGCGTGCGCACCGGGGACACCCCGCCGGCCGAGCGGCGCGCGTTCGCGACCCGGCCGCCGGACATCCTCATCACGACGCCGGAGTCGCTGTTCCTGGTCCTCACGTCCGGGGCCCGCGCCGGCCTGTCGGGCGTGCGCACGGTGATCCTGGACGAGATCCACGCCGTCGCGGGCACCAAGCGCGGCGCGCACCTGGCGGTGTCGCTGGAGCGGCTCGACGCGCTGCTGGACCGCCCGGGCGGGCCGGGACCGGCGCAGCGCGTGGGGCTGTCCGCGACGGTCACGCCGGTGGACCGGGTCGCGGCGTTCCTGGCGGGCGGGCGCACCCCGGCCGACGGCGGCCGGGAGGTCGTCGTCGTGCAGCCGCCGGCGAGCAAGGAGATCCGCGTCGACGTCGTCGTCCCGGTGCCCGACCTCACGGACCTGGGCGCCCCGCTGCCGGACGACGGCACCCGGCGTCCGGCGCCCGCACCCGACGGCGTCGCGCCGCTGGCGCCGGGCGAGCGGGACCTGACCGGGCAGGCCGCCGCCGAGGGGGGCACGCGCCCCTCGATCTGGCCGCACGTCGAGGAGCGCGTCGTCGACCTGGTCGCGGAGCACCGCTCGACGCTGGTGTTCACCAACTCCCGGCGCGGCGCCGAGCGCCTGACCGCCCGGATGAACGAGGTGTGGGCGGAGCGCCGCGGCGAGGACGTCCCCGACCCCGGGGAGGTGTGGGCCGCCCAGGTCACCGCGCAGTCCGGCACGGCCGTCGGGATCGACACGCGCGACGCCGGGACGATCCTGGCGCGCGCCCACCACGGGTCGATGAGCCGCGCGGAGCGCACCCGCACCGAGTCCGAGCTCAAGGCCGGCCGGCTGCCCGCCGTCGTCGCGACGTCCTCGCTGGAGCTCGGCATCGACATGGGCGCGGTGGACCTCGTGGTCCAGGTGGGCGCGCCGCCCTCCGCGGCGTCCGGGCTGCAGCGCATCGGCCGCGCCGGGCACCAGGTCGGCGCGGTGTCGCACGGCGTGGTGTTCCCGACGTTCCGCGGCGACCTCGTGCCGGCGGCCGTCACCGCGCTGCGCATGCGCGCCGGGCAGATCGAGCCCGTGCAGGTGCCGCAGAACCCGCTCGACGTGCTCGCCCAGCAGGTCGTCGCCATGGTCGCGACCGAGGACTGGACCGTCACCGAGCTGGCCGCGGTCGTCCGCCGGGCTGCCCCCTTCGCCACGCTCGGCGACGCGACGCTGCGCGCGGTCCTCGACATGCTCGCCGGCCGGTACCCGAGCGAGGAGTTCGGCGAGCTGCGCCCGCGGATCGTGTGGGACCGCGCGACCGACGTGCTCACCGCCCGCCCCGGCGCGCTGCGGCTGGCGGTCACCAGCGGCGGCACGATCCCCGACCGCGGCCTCTACGGGGTGTTCCTGGCGTCGGGCTCCGAGACCGCGGACGTCCCGGCCGACCCCGAGCGCACCGGCGGGCGCACCCGCGGCGGCAAGCGCGTGGGCGAGCTCGACGAGGAGATGGTCTACGAGTCCCGCGTCGGCGACACGTTCACGCTGGGGTCGAGCACCTGGCGGATCGAGGACATCACCCCCGACCGCGTCCTGGTGACCCCCGCCCCCGGCGTCCCCGGGCGGCTGCCGTTCTGGAAGGGCGACTCGCAGGGCCGCCCCGCCTCCCTCGGACGCGCGATGGGTGCGTGGGCGCGCGAGGTGGCGGACCTGCCCGACGCCGAGGCGCGCGCCCGCGTGCGGGAGGCCGGGCTGGACGACTGGGCGGCGGACAACCTGCTCGGCTACCTGCGCGAGCAGCGGGCCGCGACGGGGTCCCTGCCGAGCGACGTCACCGTGGTGGTCGAGCGGTTCCGCGACGAGCTGGGCGACTGGCGGGTCGTCGTGCACTCCCCGTTCGGGGCACGCGTGCACGCACCGTGGGCGCTGGTGCTCGGCGCGCGGCTGCGGGAGCGGTTCGGGGTGGACGCCGCGGCCATGCACGCCGACGACGGCATCGTGCTGCGGCTGCCCGACATGCTCGCCGCGGCCGCCGACCCCGTGGGCGACCTGCTCGGCTGGTCCGCGCCCGACGCCTGGTCCACCGACGGCACCGCCGCGAGCGCCCCCGGCGGGCTCGCGGACCCCGTCCCGGTCGACGCCGCCGACCTGCTGATCGAGCCCGACGAGGTCGCCGAGGCCGTCCGCGGCGAGCTCGGCGGGTCCGCGATGTTCGGCGCCCGGTTCCGCGAGGCGGCCGCCCGCGCGCTGCTGCTGCCGCGCCGCCGGCCCGACCGCCGCCAGCCGCTGTGGCAGCAGCGCCAGCGGTCGGCCCAGCTGCTGAGCGTCGCCTCGCGGTACCCCGACTTCCCGATCCTGCTCGAGGCCGTGCGCGAGTGCCTGCAGGACGACTTCGACATCGACGCGCTGGTCGAGCTCATGCGGGACGTGTCCGCCGGGCGGGTGCGCGTGGTCGAGGTCACCACCACCCGCCCGTCGCCGTTCGCCCAGTCGCTGCTGTTCGGGTACACCGCCCAGTTCCTGTACGACGGGGACGCGCCGCTCGCCGAGCGCCGGGCCGCGGCCCTGACGCTGGACCCCACCCTGCTGGAGGAGCTGCTCGGCGGGGGCGGCGGGTCCCAGGTCGCGGACCTGCTCGACCCGGACGCCGTGCTGCGGACCGAGGCGGAGCTCACCGGCACCGCCCCCGACCGGCAGGCCCGCACGGCGGAGCAGGTCGCCGACGTGCTGCGCCGGCACGGCCCGCTCCCCCTCGCCGGGGTCGAGGCGCGCACGCGCGAGGACGTGCGCGGGGAGGTCGCCGGCTGGCTCGCCGACCTGGAGCACGCCCGCCGGATCATCCGGGTGCGGATCTCCGGCGTGCCGGCCGAGCACGCCGAGCAGTGGGCGGCGGTCGAGGACGCGGGCCGCCTGCGGGACGCGCTCGGCGTCGCGCTGCCCGTCGGGGTGCCGGAGGTCTTCACGGAGGTGCTGCCCGACCCCCTCGGCGACCTGCTGCGCCGGCACGCCCGCACCCACGGGCCGTTCACCGCCGCGCACGCCGCCGCGCGGTTCGGCCTCGGCACCGCCGTCGTGCAGTCGGCCCTGCGCCCGCTGGAGCGTGCGGGCGTGGTGGTGCAGGGCCGGCTGCGGCCGGACGCGCTCGGCGGCGTCGGCGACGAGTACTGCGACGCCGACGTGCTGCGGACCCTGCGCCGCCGGTCGCTCGCCGCGCTGCGCTCCGAGGTCGAGCCCGTGCCGCAGGTCGCGCTCGGACGCTTCCTGCCCGCGTGGCAGCACGCCACCGGACGCCCGGGGCCGGGCGCGCTGCGGGGCGTCGACGGCCTCGCCCGCGCCGTGGAGCAGCTCGCCGGGGCCGTGCTGCCCGCCTCCGCGCTCGAGACGCTGGTGCTGCCCGCGCGCGTGCCGGACTACTCCCCCGCCCTGCTGGACGAGCTGACGGCCGCCGGCGAGGTGCTGTGGGCCGGGCACGGCACGCTCCCGGGCAAGGACGGCCTCGTGAGCCTGCACCTCGCGGGCACCGCCGACCTCACGCTGCCGCTGCCCGCCGCGCCGGGAACCGACGCCGCCCTCGCGGAGCACCTGGACACCCCGCTGCACCGTGCCCTGGTGGACGCGCTCCGCGGCGGCGGCGCGTACTTCCTGGGGGCGCTCGCCACCCGGGTCGCCGAGGTGCTCGACACGCCCCCGGCGCAGGGCGCGCTCGTCGACGCGCTCTGGGACCTCGTGTGGGCAGGCCTGGTCACCAACGACGGCCTCGCCCCGCTGCGCGCACGGCTGGCCGGCGGGCGGACCGCGCACCGCACCTCCCCGACGTCCGGCCCCTCGCCCCGCGCCCGGGCGCTCACCCTCGGCCGCTACGGCGGGCGGCCGAGCCTGCGCGGCTCCGGCC
>JAEWGQ010000139.1 GCA_023388235.1 Actinomycetes bacterium
GGGTGGTGGTGTCGTCCCGCGCAGCCGGCGGTCGGGCCCAGCGGGCTACCGGTGCGCGAGGAGC
The DNA here is from genome assembly GCA_023388235.1 of Actinomycetes bacterium. Lineage (GTDB taxonomy): Bacteria > Actinomycetota > Actinomycetes > Actinomycetales > Cellulomonadaceae > Cellulomonas. The sequence continues at coordinate 65 of JAEWGQ010000139.1, forward strand.
CCGAGGGCCAGCACGACGACGCCGAGCAGCGCCTCGGCGAGCAGGATGACGACCCGGAGCCGGCGCGGCACGGCGAGGCGGCGGACGGCGAGCAGGCCCACGGCCGCCAGCGTGACCACGGTGACCACCATCGCGGCCAGCAGGCCCGTCGACGTGCTGACGACGCCGCCGGCGGCCAGGGCGAGGCAGGCGACGGACGGCAGGGCCACGGCCCCGGCGCCCAGGGTGTCCGCGACGATGCGCCGGTGCTCCGCGGCGGCCGGCAGGTGCGCGTGCACGACCATGTGGCTCAGCAGGTCGGCGACGTAGACGGCGCAGACCGTGGCGGCGACGGCGATGGTCAGGACGCCGAGCGCCCCGGCGGCCGTGGGCGGCTCCTCGTGGGTCCGCAGGGCGAGCACGACGGCCAGCGTGGTGAACGCGACGTAGATGCGCTCCTTGAGCGCGGCGGCACGGTGCGTGCGCGTGACCGCGTCTGCGGTGCCCTCCGCGTCGGTGCCCTCGTCGGCGGCGGTCACGCGGCGGCGGCCCGGGTGGCGTAGGCCCGCAGGAACGCGGCCGCGCCGTCGGTCATGATCCGCTCGACGTGCGCGGCGTCGGCGCGCCGGTGCGGCGGCTCGTTGAGGACGCGCAGCGCCGTCAGGGCGTGGAAGTGGGCGGCGGCCAGGGCGGGGTCGGGCGCGTCGAGCAGGCCGGCGCCCGCCAGGTGTGCCACGCGCCCGGCGAGCACCGCCGCGTGCGCCTCGTCGAGCGGGTGGTCCTCGAGCTCGGGCAGCAGCGCCTCGTTCTCCTTGATGAGGGTGACCGCTGCGACGTAGTCCGCCGAGAGCAGCAGCGAGCGCCCGAGCTCCGCGGCGAGCGCGGTGAACGCCGGGGCGAGGTCGGCGGCGTCGCGGACGTCCGGGGCCGCCAGGTGCGCGTCGACGAGCCCGCGGAGCGTCGCGAGCGCCCGCTCGCCCGCGTTCTCGACCACTCCGAGCAGCAGGCGCCGCTTGTCGCCGTAGTAGTCGTAGACGGTGCGCTTGGACACCCCGGCCCGCGCGGCGACGGCGTCCATGCTCGTGCGCTCGACGCCGGACCCGACGAACAGGTCCCGCGCCGCGGCCAGGATCGCCGCGCGCTTGTGCGCCTGACCTTCGCGGACGGGCTTGTCGCTCACCGTGCTCCCCACCTCCGGCGCGGGTGTCGTCCCGGGCTCGGCGCCGACACTACACCGTCCCGTGCAGCACTACACCGCACGGTGTAGTGTCGCCGCCATGCACTCCACGCACCCGGTGTCCCTCCAGGCCCACGCGCTCGTCAAGCGCTACGGGCGCCTGACCGCCGTGGACGGTCTGTCGTTCCAGGTCCGGCCGGGCGTGGTGACCGGCTTCCTCGGCCCGAACGGGGCCGGCAAGTCCACGACCCTGCGCATGTTCCTCGGCCTCGACCGCCCCACCAGCGGCGCGGCGACGGTCGGCGGCCTGCGGCTGGCGGAGACGCCGGACCCGATGCGCGTCGTCGGCGCGATGCTCGACGCGCGGGCGGTCCACCCGCGCCGGACGGCCGCGGACCACCTCGCGTCGGTCGCCCGTGCGGGCGGCGTCCCCCGGGCCCGGGTCGCGGCCACGCTCGAGCGCGTCGGGCTCGGGGCCGCCGCGCACCGGCCGGCGGGTGACTTCTCGCTCGGGATGAAGCAGCGGCTCGGCATCGCGACCGCCCTGATCGGCGACCCCGGGATCCTCATCTTCGACGAGCCGCTCAACGGGCTCGACCCCGAGGGCATCCGGTGGGCGCGCTCGCTCATGCGCGACCTGGCGGCCGAGGGGCGCACCGTCCTGTTCTCCAGCCACCTCATGGGCGAGATGGAGCTCACGGCGGACCACCTCGTCGTGATCCACCGGGGGCGGCTGCTCGCGGACCAGCCGCTCACCGGCTTCATCGCCGACCACACCACCGCGCGCGTCCGCGTCCGCACGCCGGACCGCCCGCGGCTGCTCGCCGCGCTCCGCGACGCGGGCGTGCCGGCGGCCGACGCCGGCACCGGCGGGGACGCCCTCGACGTCCGCGGGACGACGACCGACGACGTGGGGCGGATCGCGGCGGCCGCCGGCGTCGCGCTGTCGGAGCTGAGCGCGGCCCGCGACTCCCTCGAGGAGGTCTTCCTCGCCATGACCTCGACCCCGGAGAGGACTGCCCGGTGAACCTCATCGCGTCCGAGTGGATCAAGACCCGCAGCGTCCGCGGCACGTGGGTGCTCGCGGCGGCCACCGTCGTGGTGACCGTCGCCGTGAGCCTGCTCGGCATCAGCGGCCTGCTCGCGGACGGCGGCGCGGGCCTGCCCGACGACATCGACCCCACGGCCATCGCGTTCAAGGGCGTCCTCGTGGGGCAGATCCTGCTCGCGACGCTCGGCGCCCAGACGGTGACCGGCGAGTACGCCACCGGGCAGATCGTCACCAGCCTGACCATCGCGCCGCGGCGGGCCGCCCTCCTGGTGAGCAAGACGGTCGTCACCGTGCTCGTCGCGCTCGCGACGGCCGTGGTGACCGTCGTGTGCAGCCTCGCGGCGAGCCAGGCGGCCCTCGCCGCCGCGGGGCTGCCGACCGCGGACCTCGCCGACCCCACGACGCTGCGCGCGACCGCCTGCGCCGCGGCGTACCTCGTGCTCACCGCCGTGCTCGGCCTCGCGTTCGGCACGCTCACGCGCAGCTCGTCCGGGGCGCTGGCCGTCGTCGTGACGGTCGCGCTGCTGGTGCCCGCCCTCGCCCCCGGGCTGCCGGGCCCCCTCGGGGAGCTCGCCGGGACCTACTGGCCGACCACCGCCGGGCAGGGGTCGTACACCGCCGCCGGCACCGGCGGCCTGAGCCCGCTCACCGGGCTGGCCGTGATGGGCGTGTTCACCGTCTGGACGACGCTGGCCGCCGCCGTGGTGCTCCGCCGGCGCGACGCGTGAGGCCGGCGCGCGCCGACACCCGCGCCGGTGGACGACCGGCTGCGGGTGGTTGTGGAGCCCCGGTGCGGCCGGGCAGCCTGGAGCGGTGACCCTCGAGACCCGGGACCTCCCCTTCGCGGTGACGACGACCGGCGAGGGTCCGGGTGCTCCGGCCGTCGTCCTGCCCGGAGGCCCCTGCCGCGGGCCGGAGTACCTGGGCGACCTCGCGGGGCTGGGCGAGACGCGTCCGCTGGTCG
>JAEWGQ010000408.1 GCA_023388235.1 Actinomycetes bacterium
GCGTGGTGCTGCCCGGCCCGGGGAGCGCGGCGGACCTCGCCGCGCTCGTGCTCGACCACGGGGTCGCCACCCTCGTGCTGGCGCTGCCGGAGGACGCGCTCGCCGGGTTCGCCGCGGACGTGCTGCCCGCGCTGCGCGCGCAGGTCGGCGCCGTGCGCGCCGCGCGGGGCAGGCCGGTCGGCACCCTGCGGAGCACCGCCGTGCGCGCCGCCCGCCGCCCCGGCATCGCCTACGACGCGGTGCCCCCGGCGCTCGCGGCCACCGCCGTCGAGCCGGGCGACGCCGGGTACGCCGAGGTGCGGTCCACCTACATGCGCGGCGGCCGGCCCGGCCTCGTGCTCCGGCCCGCGGACACGGCGCAGGTCGTCGAGGCGCTCGCGTTCGCGCGGGCGCAGGACGTGCCGCTCGCGATCCGCTCCGGCGGGCACGGCATCAGCGGCCGGTCCACCAACGACGGCGGCATCGTGATCGACCTGTCGCGGATGCGCGCGATCGAGGTGCTCGACCACGCCACCCGCCGGGTGCGGATCGAGCCGGGCGCCCGCTGGGGCGACGTGGCGCGCGCCCTGCAGCCGCACGGGTGGGCGCTGACCTCGGGCGACTCCGGCGGCGTCGGCGTCGGGGGCCTCGCCACGGCCGGCGGCATCGGGTTCCTCGTGCGCGCGCACGGCCTGACCCTCGACCACCTGCGCGCGGCGGAGGTCGTCCTGGCGGACGGCTCGGTCGTGCGCGCCGCGGAGGACGAGCACCCGGACCTGTTCTGGGGCGTGCGGGGCGCCGGCGCGAACCTCGGCATCGTGACGTCGTTCGAGTTCGAGGTGGACGAGGTCGGCGACGTGGGCTTCGCGCAGCTCGTCCTCGACGCCTCGGACACGGAGCGGTTCCTCGTCGACTGGGGCGCCGCCGTCGAGGCCGCGCCCCGCGACACCACGGCGTTCCTCATCATGGGCCCGCCGCGCGGCGGGGTGCTCGCCGCGCACGTCATGGCGATGGTCGACTCCGACGACCCCGGCACGATCGTCGACCGCCTGCAGCCCTTCGCCCGGATCGCCCCGCTGCTGCAGCAGCAGGTGCAGGTGCTGCCGTACAGCGCGGTGGTCACGGCGCCGGAGGTGGCGCACACCTCGGAGGGCGAGCCGGTGACCCGGACCGCGATGGCCGAGCACCTGACCCCGGCGCTCGCGGCGGACGCGGCGCGGCTGGTCCGCAGCGGCGTCACCTCGTTCTTCCAGATCCGGGCCGCCGGCGGTGCGGTGCACGACGTCCCGGCCGACGCGACGGCGTACGCGCACCGGTCGGCGAACTTCAGCCTGCTCGCGTTCGGGAGCAGCCGCCGGCGCCTCGACGCGGCGTGGGACGTGATGGCGCCGCACCTGGACGGGCTGTACGTCTCGTTCGAGACGGACCCGCGGCCCGAGCGGCTGGCCGACGCGTGGCCCGGCCCGGCGCTCGCGCGGGTGCGGGAGCTCAAGCGCCGCTACGACCCGGACGACGTGTTCCGGCACAACTTCTCCGTCGCGGAGCCGCCGGCCGTCGCCCTGTGACGGCGCGCCGTGCGGGTGGGTCGTGAGGACGACCCGGGGGACCCGGCGTACGCCGGTCGTCGTACGCCCGGGTCGTCCCGGCGGGCGATCCGCGCGGGGTGTCCCGCGGGGCACGATGGAGCACGTCAGCAACCCCGCCAGCACCCCGTCAGGAGCACCACCGTGTCCGCACAGCTCTGGATCGTCGTCGCCGGCCTCGCGGCCGTGATCGTCGCCGTCGGTCTGGGGGAGGCGGTGCAGCGACTGCGCGCGGCCCGGCGGGACTGACGCGGACGAGCCCGGTGCCCCCCGGGAGGGCGGGCGGCGCCGGGCCGGCGGCATCGGCGGGGCGGGGAGCGTGCTCCCCGCCCCGCCGGCGCGCGTGGGTCAGGCCCGGGCCATGTGCCGGGCGGCGCGCATGCCGAACACGGCCGCCGGGCCGATCGTCGACCCCGGTCCCGGGTAGGTCCGCCCCATCACCGAGGCCGAGTTGTTGCCCGCGGAGTACAGGCCGTCGATGACGCTGCCGTCCTCGCGCAGCGCCCGCCCGTCCACGTCGGTGAGCACGCCGCCCTTCGTGCCGAGGTCGCCGATGACCACCCGGAACGCGGTGAACGGCCCGCGCTCGATCGGCCCGAGGTTCGGGTTCGGGTGCACCAGGGGGTCGCCGTAGTACCGGTCGTAGGCGGAGTTGCCGCGCCCGAAGTCGCCGTCCACCCCGGACCGGGCGAACCCGTTGAACCGCTCGACCGTGGCGCGGAACCGCGTGGGGTCGACGCCGATCTGCCGGGCGAGCTCCGCCAGCGTCGGCGCCTTGACGTAGGTGCCGGCGGCGGCCATCGCCTTCGTCGCCCGCGGGTCGAGCGCGTAGTTGCGCAGGTACCGGCGGGCGTGCCGCACGTCGGCCACGAGCCAGTAGGCGCCGTCGGGGTCGTGCTCGAGCATGTGGTGGCCGAGGTCCACGTAGGACTCGGACTCGTTGGCGAACCGCTCGCCGTGGGCGTCCACCATGATCGAGTACGGCAGGGAGCGCTCGCCGACGAGGAACATCGGGTCGCCCCCGGGCGCCGCGGCGACGGAGGCGCCCCACCAGGCGTCGTCCATGAGCTCGACCGCGGCCCCGGCGGACCGGGCGATCTCGATCGGGCGGCCGAGGTTCCCGGGGTTGCCGGACGGGTCGCCGTCGATGCCGTGGTACTTCTGCCGCCACTGCTGGTTGTGGTCGAACCCGCCGCCGGCCAGCATCACGCCCCGGCGGGCGCGGATGCTCAGGGGGCGGCCGTCGCGGGTCACGCGCACGCCCGCGACGCGGTCGTCCTCGAGCACCAGGGACTCCAGCGGGCTGTTCAGCCAGAGGGCGGCGCCGCCGCGCTGCACCACGGCGTCCAGGAGCTGCGTGGCGAGGGCCGCCCCGATGCCCGCGAGCCGCTGCCCCCGGACCACCGAGCCGAGCGCCCGGAACACGAACCGCGCGCCGCGCACGAACCCGCCGGGGGTGGACCAGGCGCGCTCGAGCTCCCACATGTCGTCCGTCTTGATCGGCAGCGGGACCAGCGCGCGGCAGGTCGACCACCACTCGCCGATGCGCTTGGTGTCCACCGGCTGCGCCTCGATCGCCCGCCCGATCTTCCCGCCGGGCAGCTCGGGGTAGTAGTCGGGGTAGTCGGTGGCGCGGGTGAACACCATGCCGTGCCGCTCGGCCGTGGTCACGAAGTCCGCGACGCCGTCGACGAACGCCTCCTTGCGCGCGCGGTCGGACGCCCGGCCGACCTCGCCGACGCACGCCTCGAGGTACGTGAGCGCCTCCTCGCGGGAGTCGCCGACGCCGTCGCGGCGCATCAGCGGGTTGTCGGGCAGCCACAGGCCGCCGCCGGACATGGCGGTGCTGCCGCCCCACCGGTCGGTGCTCTCCAGCAGCAGCACGCTCAGGCCGGCGTCCACGGCGCCGAGGGCGGTCGCGAAGCCGGCGCCCCCCGTGCCGACGACGACGACGTCGTAGGTGTGGTCGAAGACCTCGGGCATGTGTCCTCCTCCGCGCGATCCGGACACCGGTGTCCGGTTGTGCGTCCAGGATGCGCCGCCGGCCGCGCGAAGGCAACGGACGGGGGTCCCGGGGCGGGTCAGCCGGGCAGCACCAGGCCCGCCTCGGGCAGGTCCTCCGGCCCGTCCGCGAGCAGGCCGTGCAGCACCACCTGCAGCGCCCGCCGCACCTGCGCGCGGGCGTGCGCGGGCTCCTCCACCGCGACCACGCCCTCGACCATCGCGAACACCAGCCGGACGTCCTCCAGCGTGACCTCCGGCCGGACCCGGCCCCGCCGGTGCGCCTCGGCGAGCGCGTCCGCGAGCAGCGCCGACGCCCGCCGCTCGACGTCCGCGACCCCCGGCGTGCTGCCGTGCGCGGTGCGGACGGCCGCGAACAGCCCGGGCGCGTCGGCCTGCAGCGCGGCGATCTCCACCACCAGGTGCTCCAGCAGCCGGTCCGTGGGCAGGTCCGCCGCGTACGCCTCGAGTGCGTCCACCCGGACGGCGTACACGGCCGCGATCAGCGCGGCCCGGTCGGGGAAGTGCCGGTAGAGGGTGCCGCGCCCGACCCCGGCACGCTCGGCCACCCGGTCCAGCGGCACCCCGGCCCCGTGCGCGCGGAACTCGGCCTCGGCCGCGGCGACGATCCTCGCCCGGTTGCGCACGACGTCCCGGCGTTCCCCCACCCGGCCGAGGGTAGGGGACGGCGCCGGGGCCCTGGTGCACCCGGGACCCGCGGGTCTACGCTCCGAAAACGGACACCGACGTCCTGTTCTCCGGGGCGCCGGCCACCCCGCGGGCGCCCACGAGGCGACCCCGCCCGCCGTCGAGGAGGACCCCGTGACCGACACCCCGCACCGCTTCGCCGACCGCACCGTCGTCGTGACCGGCGCCGGCTCCGGCATCGGACGCGCGACCGCCGTCCGGCTGCACGCCGAGGGCGCCACCGTCGTCGCCACCGACGTCGCCGCCGACCGGCTGACCGAGCTCGCCGGCGCCCTCGGGGAGGACCGGCTGCGCGTGGTCGCGGGCGACGTCGCCGACGCCGGCACGATCGACGCGGTGCTCGCGGCCGCGGCCGGGCGGCTCGACGGGCTCGCGAACGTCGCCGGGATCATGGACGGGTTCCTGCCCGCGGGCGAGGTCGACGACGAGACCTGGGAGCGGGTGCTGCGCGTCAACCTCACCGCGCCCCTGCGGCTGGTCCGCGCGACGCTGCCGCTGCTGCTCGACGGCGGGGGCTCGGTCGTCAACGTCGCGTCCGAGGCGGCGTTCCGCGGGTCCGCGGCCGGCGCCGCCTACACCGCGTCGAAGCACGGCGTGGTCGGGCTGACCAAGAACATCGCGTTCATGTACGGGCCGCAGGGCGTGCGCGCGAACGTCGTCGCGCCCGGCCCCGTCGCCACCAACATCGGCGGGCAGATGCGCTCCGGCCTCGCCGCCGCGCGCGTCGGGCCGGTGATGCAGACCGCCGGGCTGGTCGTCGCGCAGCCGGAGTCGCTCGCCGCGGCGATCGTCTGGCTGCTCAGCGACGAGTCCGCGAACGTCAACGGTGCGGTGCTGCCCAGCGACGGCGGCTGGTCCGTCGTGTGACTCAGCGCGGGGCGGTGACGAACACGTCGAGCAGCTCCGGGTGGTGCGCGTGCACCAGCACGCCGAACACCACCAGGTCGAACAGCAGGTGCACGGCCACCACGTACGGCAACGACGTGCTGCGCGCGAAGATCCAGCCCTGCACCAGCGCGAACGGCACGGTCAGCACCGGTCCCCACTCCCGGTAGCCGAGCTCCCACAGGAAGGACACGAACACCGTCGCCTGCAGCACGTTCGCGGTCCACAGCCCGAGGTGCGCCCGCAGCAGCGCGAACACCGTGCACACGAAGAACAGCTCGTCCCAGATCCCGACGGCGTTCACCCCGACGAACAGCCGGGCGATCTCCTGCCCGCCGGTGATCTCCGGCCAGTTCCGGTACGCGCCCGACCCGATGAAGTAGAACGGCAGGATCAGGTACCCGGCCACGACGACCACCGCGAGGTACACGAGCTGCGCGCGGGTCCAGCGGCGCCCCGTGCGCACCGGGAACACGATGGTCCGCTGCCCCAGGGCGAACCGGGACAGGGCCCACGGCACCAGCACCGCCAGCGACAGGGCCACCGTGAAGCGCGCCATGCCGGCGTCGGACAGGTCCGCCCGCAGGGAGATCGTCGAGACGAGGGCCATCCCGGTGGCGATCAGCGCGAGGTCCCGGCCGAGCGCGCGGTCCACCGCCAGGCCCAGCAGCACGCCCGCCACGAGCGGCAGGTAGCCGAGCGGGCGCACGTGCACGGCGAACAGCAGCACCGCGGAGCCGCACACCAGCGCGGCGGCGAGCAGGCGGGCGGGGGAGCCGACCGCCCAGGGGGCACGGGCGACCGGCGTGGCCGTCGTCGTCATGCCCGCACGCTGCCACGCGACCCGGCCGGCGGCGACCCGGGGC
>JAEWGQ010000422.1 GCA_023388235.1 Actinomycetes bacterium
CGCGACGCCGGCGCCGGGCGCTGTCGTCGGTCCGGTGTCCGGGCCGGTCACGGCGCCGGTGACGCCGGGCGCGGTGGGCTGCTCCGGGGGCGTCGTGACCTCCGGGGCGGTCGCGTCGGCGTCGGGCGCGGGCGCCGCGCCGGGGCGCTCGCCGTCCGGGGTGGTGGTCATGTCTGCTCCGCCCTGCGGGCGAGCGGTCCGCACCGCCCCCCGCGCGTCCGGTCTGCGACGTCACCCGTCCGGGTGCGTCCGTGCTCGGTACGACCGTAGAGCGCGCGGCCGTCCCGCGCCGGGTGGCGCGCCCGGGGAGGGGGCGATCGGGTGCCTCAGTGCGCGGCGACGGTCTCGCGCACGGCGGTGCTGCCGGCGGGCGCGGCGGGGACCTCCGCGGGTGTCGTCGGCACGGCCGGCGCGGCGGCGACGACGTTCGCGGCCCCGACGAGCAGGCCGCCGCCGACGAGGTTGCCCAGGCCGACGAACAGCACGTTGCGGGCGAACTCCCCGATCGTGGCCTCGGGCAGGCCGCCCATCACGCCGAACGAGAAGGTCGTCATGTTGGCGACCACGTGGTCGAAGCCGGAGGTGATGAAGACCATGACGCAGGCGAAGATCACGACGATCTTCGCGACCTCGTTCTGCAGCCGCCCGGCGCACCAGATGGCGAGGCACACCATGAGGTTGCACAGGATGCCGCGGAAGAACAGCTGCGTCCCGGTCTCGTGCGCCTTGTGGTCGACCATCGTCGCGATCATCCGGCCGGCCGGGGTGTCGGGGCCGAGCGCGCCGGAGAAGTGCAGGATGCCGGCGAGCAGGATCGCGCCGAGCAGGTTGCCCGCCAGGCAGGCGAGCAGGGTGCCGCCCGCGCGGAGCCAGGAGATCGACCCGCGCATCGCGCCCTGGGTGAAGATCATCATCCCGGAGGTGGCGAGCTCGCCGCCCGCGACGACCACGATCGTCAGGGCCACACCGAACACGAGGCCCTGCACCAGCGGGGTGAAGCCGGAGCCGGCGTCCGCCAGCGGCCCGCCCGCGGTGGCCATGATGACGACGCCGAGGCCGATGTAGATGCCGGCGAGCATCGTGTTCACCAGGTACACGCCGGGCCGGCGGGCGAGGTCGGTCTTCGTCCGGGCCGCTCGCGTCTGGTAGTCGAGGGCCTCGGAGACGGTCAGCATGCCCTCAGCGTGCTGGACCGCGCGTGCCTAGACATGGGACGAAAGGCATGTTCGCCGGTTTGTTTCTCGAGAAATAGCCGCCGCGTGCGTCGGTCCCGCGGTGTCGGCGGGCGCTGTGCCGGTTTCCCGCGCGGGATCCGGGGGCGGGGCGGTCGGTCGCCGCGCCCGCGTCGGCGCCCGGGGGCAGGATCGGCCGGGTGAGCGACCTCGCCGCCGTGACGACCGCGCGCCTGCGCCTGACCCGCCCCGCGCCCGCCGACCTGCCCGAGCTGCACGCGCTGCACGCCGACGCCCGCGGGTACCGGCACCTGCCGTCCGCCCGGCACGCGACCGTGGCCCGGACCGAGGCGCTGCTCGCCGGGTACGCCCGGTCGTGGGAGCGGCACGGGCTCGGGCCGTGGGTGGTCCGGGCGGCGGCGGACGGGCGCCTGGTCGGGATGGGCGGCTGCGGCGTGCGCGGGGACGTCGGCTGGAACCTGTACTACCGGCTGGTCCCCGAGGAGCAGGGCCGCGGCTACGCGCAGGAGGTGATCGCGGCGGCGCGCGCGGCCGCGGCGCAGGCGCGCCCGGACCTGCCGGTGGTCGCGTACCTGCTCGAGCACAACGCCGGCTCGCGGCGCGCGGCCGAACGGGCCGGGCTGACCCTGGTGTGGCGCGGGCCGGACGCGGGGAACCCCGACCCGGCGGCCGTCCGGCTCGTCTACGCCGACCGCGCCCTCGGCGCCGCGGCGCTGGCGGAGTTCACCGGGGAGGGTCAGGCGCGGGACAGCGCGACGACCACCTCGTAGTGCCCCGTCTGCGGGAACATGTCGAGCACCTGGCCGCGGCGCGGGCGCAGGGAGGGCATGGCCGCCAGGTCCCGGGCGAGGGACGCGGCGTTGCAGGACGAGTAGACGACGTCCCGCACCCCGGAGGCCTCCAACCAGCCGGCGAGCGCGGCGCCGATGCCCCGCCGCGGCGGGTTCACCACCACCAGGTCCGGCGCCTGCGCGGCGCCGAGCGCGAAGGCCGTCGCGTCGCCGGCCGCGAACCGCACGTCCGCCAGGCCGAGCTCGTCGCGGCTCTGCCCGGCGCTCGCCACGGCCTCCGCGCTGGTCTCGATGCCGACGACCTCGCGCCCGGGCCGCGCGACGTGCAGCGCGAACCCGCCCACGCCGCAGTACAGGTCCCACACCCGCGCCGGGTCCGCCGCGTCCACCCAGTCCCGGCCCGTGCGGTACAGCGCGGCGGCCACCGCGGTGTTGGTCTGGAAGAAGCTCTGCGGCCGCAGGTGCAGGTCGATGCCGTTGACGCGCATCCGCAGCGTGGACCGCTCCGTGAGCACGACCTCCTGCTCGCCCTCGAGGACGGCCTTGTGCTCGGGCAGCAGGTTCGCCGACACCACGACCGCCTGCGGCAGCGCGTCGAGCAGCCACGGCAGGTGCTTGCGCAGCCGGGGCAGCGCCTCGGTGGAGCGCAGCACGAACCGGAGCATCAGCTCGCCGTCGGGCGACTCGGTGACCAGCACGTACTTGAGCTCGCCGCGCCGCGACGGGACGTCGTACGGCACGAGCCCCGCCCGCGTGACGAACGCCGCCACCACGGGCAGCGCCGCCTGGAGCGAGGCCGGGTACAGGCCGCAGTCCCGCAGGTCCACCCCGGCGCCGCCCGGGTCGAGGATGCCCAGCGTCGGCGCCTCCACGGTGCCGCCGACGGCCATCTTCGCCTTGTTGCGGAACCCCTGCTCGGCGCTCGCCACCGGGTCCAGCCACTCCACCGGCCCGGACGGCGCGAGCAGCTCGCGGCACCGCTCCTGCTTGGCCGCCAGCTGCACCGCGTACGGCTGCCGGATCAGGGTGCAGGAACCGCACCGTGCGGCGTCGTGGTGGGGGCACTGCACCCCGGGATCCTACGCGGGCGTCAGATCCCGGGGACGGGCACCACCGCGACCGCGCCCGTGTCCGGGTGCGGGCTGCCGGCGCCGGCGGCCTGGGCGACCGCCGTCGCGACGGTCGCCGCGACGTCCGGGTGGAACACGCTCGGGATGATGTACGCGGGGTTGAGCTCGGCGTCGGTCACGACGGACGCCAGCGCGCGCGCCGCCGCCAGCAGCATGTCGTCCGTGATGACGTGCGAGCGCGCGTCCAGCAGCCCGCGGAACACCCCGGGGAACGCCAGGACGTTGTTGATCTGGTTCGCGACGTCGCTGCGGCCGGTCCCGACGACCGCCGCGTGCCGGGCCGCCACCACCGGGTCGACCTCCGGGCGCGGGTTGGCGAGCGCGAACACGATCGCCCCCGGCGCCATGCCGGCGACGTCCTCCTCGGTGAGGATGTTCGGCGCGCTGACGCCGACGAACACGTCCGCCCCCGCGACCGCGTCCCGCAGCGGTCCGGTCACGCCGCGGGGGTTGGTGTGCGCCGCGATCCACTCCAGCTCCGGCGAGGCCAGGGGCCGGCCCGCGTGCACGATGCCGTCGATGTCGGCCACCACCACGTCCCGGACCCCCGCGGCGAGCAGCAGCTTGAGCACGGCGGTGCCCGCAGCCCCCGCGCCCGACAGCACCAGCCGCACGTCCTGGATCCGCTTGCCGACGACCTTCAGCGCGTTCGTCAGCGCCGCGGTCACCACGATGGCGGTGCCGTGCTGGTCGTCGTGGAACACGGGGATGTCGAGCCGCTCGCGCAGCCGGCGCTCCACCTCGAAGCACCGCGGGGCGGAGATGTCCTCGAGGTTGATGCCCGCGAACACCGGCGCGACCCGCACCACGGTCTCCACGATCTCGTCGACGTCCGTGGTGTCCAGCGCCAGCGGGAACGCGTCGATGCCGGCGAACCGCTTGAACAGCGCCGCCTTGCCCTCCATGACCGGCAGCGCCGCGAGCGGCCCGATGTCCCCGAGCCCGAGCACCGCGGTGCCGTCCGTGACCACCGCGATGGTGTTCCGCTTGATCGTCAGCCGGCGGGCGTCGTCCGGCCGGGCGGCGATCGCCTCGCACACCCGCGCGACGCCCGGCGTGTACGCCATCGACAGGTCGTCGCGGTTGCGCAGCGGCACCTTGGACTCGATGGAGAGCTTGCCGCCGAGGTGCATGAGGAACGTCCGGTCGCTGACCCGCTCGACGTCGACCCCGGGCAGCGCCCGGAGCGCGGCGACGATCTGCGCGGCGTGCTCCTCGCCGCTCGTCGCGCACGTGACGTCGACCGTGATCCGCTCGTGCCCGGAGGCCGTGACGTCGAGCGCCGTGACGATGCCGCCGGTCTGCTCGATCGCCGACGTCAGCTCCGACACGGCGGTCGGCCGGGCCTCGACGTGCAGGCGGGCGGTGATGGACGAGGACACGCTGGGCGAGGAGACCATGAGGTCAGTGTGGCGCGGATCACGTCCGGATGCCCGGAGCCCGGCGTCACCGGCCCGGCTCGTAGGGTGGCCCGCGTGACCGCCGACCCCCTCGCCCCGCTGCTCGACCTGCCCGGCGTGGCGGCCGCGGTCGAGCGCGCGCGGACCGCGTGCGAGGAGCTGCGCTGGCACGAGGCGTTCCGCCGGCGGTGGCGCGAGGTGCGCGCCGAGGCCGACCTGCGCGCGGCCCGGGCGAGCGC
>JAEWGQ010000428.1 GCA_023388235.1 Actinomycetes bacterium
CAGGTCGCGCGCCACGTCCGCGACCGTCCGGCCAGCGGCGAGCAGATCGAGCACCTTGCGCCGGAACTCCGGCGGGTATCCACGACGTCCCACGAGGCCCTCCTCCAAGGGTCAAGTGGCACAAGAATCCAGCAACCCGACTCCACCGAACCCGGGACACACCACCTCCACTGAACCCGGGGCGGTTCAGTCTGGCGAGGTTCGCTCTGTCCACGTGGGCCGGCTCCGCAAGGTGCCAGTGCGAGCACTCGAGTCGTATGTCGACCGGATCGGCACAGCAGCGCCCGAGTGACAGCGGATCGTGGTTGCGAGGCGACCTCGGCGCCTACGCTCTCGGTGTGGACGGAGCGAGCTTCAGCGCTAGGCGCGGTGGATGGGACTCCCGGGTCGTCGCTGTCGAGCGCGACGGGCGCCTGACCTAGGGAATCTACGAAGTGTGTTAGGACGGGGGCTCAGGCGGCCTGCGTCAGAGCCCGACGCTGCCAGTGAACGATGGAGAAGTGGGGCCCGTCACGCTTGTGGACTCCAGACACCGGAGGCGCCGGAGGTCACGGGCCGCGGTGAGGCAAGCTAACCGCCCGCAACGCAGGCTCACGCCTTAATGATGCGACGGTCGGGAGCACTCGCCGGCGGGTGGCCCGGCCTGACGGCAGCCGATCGCTCAGGCAGTCACGCAGGGTCAGCGGTAGACGGCGCCAAGAGCCGGACCAGACGGCCGTCGGAGGACGCCCACACGCGCCGGGCGAGGGCGAGCGCGACAACGGCGAGCGCCGTCATCCACGCCTTCCCCACGACCTGGCCGGTCAGGTATGTCAAGGAGCCGAAGGCGAGCCAGAGGAACAGGATCGAGTCGACCACTAGTCCGACGAGGTTGCTAGCAATGACGGCCGTGAGCCACCGACGGCGCCGAAGCGGCGTGTACACGGCGAAGTCCGCAAGTTCGCTGAAGAGGAACGCGGTCGCGCTCGCGATGGCGAAGGCCGGCGAGATGACGGCCGAGAATGCGGCCCCAAGCACGATGCCCACGATGACCGCGCGAGTGCCGGCGACCTCCTGAAGGAGGTCGCGAAGCGTGAAGGCGAGCCCGGCGAAGTAGACCCCGGCCGGCGCCATGAGACCGAACCCCACCGGGACGGTGCCGAAGGTACCGATGGCCCAGTTCGCGAGGAAGACCGTCGCGACGTAGCCAAGGCCCAGGGCGACCCCGGTCGCTGTGTGGGCACGTGTGCGGTTGAGTTCAGCGATCGCCATGCTCTTCTCCTCGGTAGACGGCGCCAGAGGTGCAGGTCTCGCGCACGGTCACGGCTGAAAGGTAGGGGAGGGCACCGACGAGTTCCGCCCACAGCCACTCGGCAAGTCGCTCGCTCGTGGGGTTCTCGAGCCCGGGAACCTCGTTGAGGTAGTAGTGATCAAGGCGATCCAGCACTGGCCCGGCTGCCCGCTTCACGTCCCCGAAGTCCATGACCCACCCGAGGCGCTCGTCGACGGGCCCCTCCAGGTGGATCGCAATCCGGTACGAGTGGCCGTGGAGCCGGGAGCACTTGTGGCTCGCAGGAAGGTTCGGGAGGCGGTGGGCTGCCTCGAAGGTGAACTCGCGGAAGATCTCGGTCATGCGATCCCCAGGATCTTGTGGGTTTGGAGGCAGAGGCTCCACTGCGGATGGCGGAGGCAGTACTCGATCGCGGCACGGGTGTTGGCCGTGATGTCGGGCCCGTCCATTGGCTGGAGCCGGAAGGACCGGAAGTCCAAGTCCGCGAACATCTCGGGATCGCCACCGTCTTGCGGGTAGACGAGTTTCAGTTCGTCGCCGGCACGGGCTGCCAGCGGAGCGCCGGCCTTGGGGCTGACGCAGAGCCAGTCGATCCCCGGAGGTGGCACACGGGTGCCGTTCGTCTCTACGGCGATCTCGAAGCCGCGTGCGTGGAGCGCCTCCACGGCGGGCTCGTCCAGTTGGAGGAGCGGCTCTCCTCCGGTGCAGACGACGAAGCGGCGATCGGTGGTCGGGGGCACCCAGGCGGACTCGACAGCATCGGCCAGATCCTCGGCAGTCTGGAACCGGCCACCGCCTTCGCCGTCGGTGCCGACGAAGTCGGTGTCACAGAATTGGCAGATCGCTCGCTCTCGATCGCGCTCGCGTCCTGTCCAGAGATTGCAGCGGGAGAATCGGCAGAACACCGCTGGTCGGCCCGCCTGCGCCCCTTCGCCCTGGAGCGTGTAGAAGATCTCCTTGACGAAGTAGGTCACGTCACGCGTCGCGGTAGTTGAGCGGGTCAACGGCACCGGCCTCGGCGAAGCCGTTGAGGCGTAGGAGGCACGAGTCGCAATGGCCGCAGGGGCGGCCGTCGGGACTCGGGTCGTAGCAACTGGACGTGAGGCCGTAGTCCACGCCCAGCGTCAGCCCCTTGGCGATGATCTGTGCCTTGGTCATCTGCATGAGCGGTGCGTGGATCGTGAGACTCTTGCCCTCCACTCCTGCTCGCGTCGCCAGGCGCCCTACGTTCTCGAAGGCTGCGATGAAGTCGGGCCGGCAGTCGGGGTAGCCGCTGTAGTCCAGAGCGTTGACTCCGATGAAGATGTCCACAGCTCCGACGACTTCGGCGTAGCCAAGCGCGAAGGCCAGGAAGATGGTGTTCCGCGCGGGCACGTAGGTGATCGGGATGTCCGCCTCGAGCTCGTCGACGTGCTCGTGCTTCGGGACATCGATGTCTGCGGTCAGTGCCGAGCCGCCGAAGGGACGCAGGTCAATGGTCGCGATCTCGTGCCTGCGCACGTCGAACGCCTCGGCGACCCGCGTGGCCGCCTCCAACTCAACCGCGTGTCGCTGCCCATACCGGAAGCTGAGTGCGTACGGGGTGAAGCCCTGGGAGCGGGCGATGGCAAGCACGGTGGTCGAGTCGAGACCTCCGCTCAGGAGTACTACGGCTGGACGCTCCACGTGGGTCTCCTCGGTCGGATGTCAGGTAAGATCTCACTCTAGCGTCGTAACTGCAAGCACCGTCCGACGCAGGTGGGCAACAGTTTTCCGACCAAGCAAGGGGAGGCGCGGGTGCGAAAACTGAACCTCGTCGTCACCTGCTCGGAGCGCAAGTCGCTGCCGGTGCCTGCGACTCTCCAGGTGCGGAGTCTGGCGGCCACATCGCCTGCGGAGCGGATCGCAGAGTGGTCGGGACGCCTACGTGGCGGCGGGAGCAAGCTCCCGCTGACGGAGCTGTACCGCGGAGAGCACTGGGCTCAGGTGCGAGGCCTGGTGGAGACAGCGCGAGCTCGTGGCTATGAGCCGACCCTTTGGGTCGCATCCGCAGGGCTCGGGCTGCGGCAGGCCGGCTACCGGGCCCCGGCCTACGGAGCGACCTTCGCGGCGCGACAGCCTGACTCCGTTGGGGGCTCAGCGGCTGAACGCCGCTGGTGGTGGAAGGGCCTGCGCGACCAACTTGGAGGTGCCGATCTCGGTGAACTCCCGCGCGATGGCGCCCTCATGATCGTTATGTCCGAGAGCTACGCCGATGCTCTCGGGGACGACCTTCGGGAGGCTGCGCGCGCAGTAGGAGAGACGCTGCTTGTCGGGGGAAGCGCGGACATCGACGGCATGGCGCGTGTGAGCTCTGACCGGATGCTTGCAGGTGAGCTCGGCGGGACCCTGGCGAGTCTCAACGTTCGCATGGCGACCGCATGGCTCGCACGTCTGCACGGCAGCGCGCTCGTCAACCCTCAACTGCTCCGCGACTGGGGGGCCTGGGCGGCGTCCGTGGCCTCCGAGCCGCGGCAGCCAGGCAAGCCCATGCGTGACGATCAGGTTCGCGAGTTCATCGCGCTCCGCCGCGGCAGCGAACGCTCCCGGACCACGCTGTTGACGGAACTCCGGGCCAGTGGCTACGCCTGCGAGCAAGGCCGCTTCGCTGCGCTCTACAGGGAGGTGCGGGCCGGTGCATGACGAGGTCATCGAGCGGCGTGCACTGCGGATCCTTCAGCGCGAGGACGTGCCGCTCTACCTGTTCGCACTTGCCGCGGAGGACGTGCAACGCATCGCCGACGTCGCGCGGATCTCGCGCGATGAGTTCGGCAGACTCATCGGGTACCAGCGCCCGGAGAAGAAGCAGCACGTTGACCAGATCCTGTCGTACCTGGACTCAGAGAGCGTGATCTTCCCGAACGGGCTCATCCTCGCGCTGCCCTCATCAGTGCGGTTCACGTCCAGCCGAGGACCCGGCGCCAGCGACGGCCTGTCCACGAGCGGCACGCTCCGGATCCCCTGCCCCTCCGACGCGTCCGCTCCACGCCCCGCATGGATTGTCGACGGCCAGCAGCGCAGCCTCGCGCTGGCTCGGACACGCAACACCGGTCTAGCCGTGCCGGTGGCTGGCTTCGTGACCGATGACCTCGACCTTCAGCGAGAGCAGTTCCTCCGCGTCAACACCGTCCAGCCGCTGCCCGTCAACCTCGTCACCGAACTCCTGCCTGAGGTTCCGGCCACGATCTCCCCGCGCATGTCTGCACGGCGGCTCCCTTCGGCCCTCGTCGACATGCTCAACCAGGACCACGACTCGCCGTTCTATGGACTCGTGCGCCGCGCCTCGACCGAACCGGACAGGAAGGCGCGCGCCGTCGTCACGGACAACGGGCTCGTGCAGGCGATCGAGGAATCGCTCAGTTCTCCCTCCGGCGTGCTGTTCCCCTACCGGAACCTCGCCGAAGGAACCACTGATACCGCCGGCATCCGGACCCTGCTGCTGACCTACTGGACCGCCGTGCAGACAGTCTTTCCTGACGCGTGGGGACTTCCCCCCACCCGCAGTCGACTCATGCACGGCATCGGAATCCGTGCCATGGGTCGGCTCATGGATCGCGTCATGGCCGGCGTCGACTTGAGTTCCCCGACGAGGGTCGAGCAAGCCTGCCTGGAGGTAGGACGCATCGCTCCGCTCTGCCGGTGGACGACCGGCACGTGGGACGAGCTCGGTGCGCGGTGGAACGACCTCCAGAACACCCCTCGGCACATCAGCACTCTCTCCAACTACCTGGTGCGCGCGTACATCCAGGCCAAGGCGAGCGACGCATGAGGTTCTACTTCCCGGACAGCCAGGACATGATCAGTCCGACGTACGACTTCGTTCACGACGAGTACTCACCACTCCGTGTACGACAGCGTGACGACCTGTACGCGCACGAGGGTGTGAAGCCACTTCCCTACGACGGCATCCTGGTGAGCAAGGGCATCGTCGACGGTTCCATCAGCGGGGCCGGCAAATACTCCAGCGCACAGCGCGCGCGGATCTACCGCCTGGGGGTTCGCCGGTTCTTCAGACTCCCAGACTCGGTCGACACCATGGGCGACAACGGCGCCTTCGCCTACGTCAACGAGCACGAGCCCCCAGTGACGGTCACCCAGGTGCTCGACTTCTACGAGTCCTGTGGGTTCGACTCCGGTGTCAGCGTCGACCACATCGTCTTCGGCTTCGAAGACGACGACATGTACTCGCGCCCTGGGGCGAGACTCAGCGACGAGCAGGCCGCCTGGGAGGAGCGACGCCAGATGACTCTCGACCTTGCTCAGTCGTTCCTCGAGGAGGCTGGTCATCGACGCATGAGCATGGTGCCGGTGGGCGCGGCTCAGGGCTGGAGCCCGGGCACGTACGCCAACAGCGTCGAGCGACTCCAGGAGATGGGCTACCGCCGCATCGCGCTGGGCGGGATGGTGCCGCTCAAGACGCGCGAGATCATCGCCGCGCTCAAGCGGGTCGATGAGGTGCGGAAGCCGGATACGGAGTTGCACCTGCTCGGCATCGGACGCTTCGACGCGATGGAGGAGTTCGCGCAACTCGGGGTCACCAGCATCGACAGCACGTCAGCGTTCCGTCAGGCCTTCATGGACGACCGGAACAACTACCACACCGCTGATGGCAACTACGTCGCGATCCGCGTCCCGCAGGTCGACGGCAACGCCAGGCTCAAGCGGGCGATCCTGGCGGGTCGCGTGTCGCAGGCCGAAGCGGTCGCGAAGGAACGCGAGTGCCTGGGGACGCTTCGCCGGTACGACTCAGACACTGCGACCCTGGCTGAGGCCCTGTCCGCCGTCCTCAACTACGACCGGCTTGTCCGGACCGAGAGAGAGCGAGAAGTGCGGTCGTACGACGCGGAGTACGAACTTATGCTCGCCCGGCGTCCCTGGAAGGCCTGCCACTGTAGCCTCTGCGCCGAGCACGGAATCGAGATCGCGATCTTCCGCGGAACCGAGCGCAACAAGCGCCGGGGCTTCCACAACCTGGCAGTCCTTGCACAAAAGATGCACAAGTTGCCCTCGCGTCAGAGCCGGGCATGGAGGGGTGCCCATGGCTAAGCGCTACGAGCTTCGACTGCCGGCGCTTCGACTCCGGCAAGGTGAGAGGTTTGTCTACTGTTTCGGAGTCGACGGCAAGGTGTTGCATCAGTTCGCGGCGGTGTCCCGCGTGCACCGTGCCCATGCTGAGCTCCGCGGCTACCAGCGCCCCGAGGTCCTGACACACATCAAGGCGATCCGTCGCTACCTTGAATCGCCCGGTGCGATGCTTCCCAACGCAATCGTCCTCGCGTTCGATGCCAGGGTCAGCTTCGAGGAGTCAACGGGAACCGCGTCGACGCAGTACTCGACGCCGGGGGAGCTGGTCATCCCCGTCGATGAATCGGCAGCAGATGCGGACAAGCCGGCGCTCCTAGTCGACGGCCAGCAGCGGAGCGCCGCCATCCGCGACGCTAACCTGGAGGAGTTTCCCGTCGCGGCAGTCGGCTTCATCGCAGAGAGCGAAGACGAGCAGCGGTCGCAGTTCATCCTCGTCAACAACGCCAAGCCACTCCCCAAGGGACTGATCCACGAGCTGCTGCCAGAGACGCCGGGTCACTTGCCGCCGACCTACCAGCGGAGGCGGCTGCCTGCGCTCCTGATGAGTCGCCTGAACAACGATGATCTCTTCGATGCCGACGACGACAGTCCGTTCCAGGGCCGGATCGCGACTCCCACCGCTCCGGACGGGTACATCAAGGACACGAGCGTCTTGAAGATGATCCAGAACAGCATCACCGACGGTGCCCTGTACCAGTACCGCAACCCCATGGATCACACCGGCGACGCGGAGCGGATGCTCCTCCACCTCAAAGTCTTCTGGAGCCTCGTACGAGCGACTTTCAGGGAGGAGTGGGAACTCGCTCCGCGGGAGTCCCGCCTAACGCACGGGGTCGGGATCCAGTCAATGGGCTTCGTCATGGACGCCCTCACCGAGGACACGCCAGTCGAGCATCTGCCGGACCTTGATCTGTCGGCACCGCTCGCCCGCCTACGGGAACACTGCGCATGGACCTCGGGGACTTGGAAGTTCAGCAGCGACGATCAGCGCCGCTGGAACAGCCTTCAGAACACTCCGAATGATGTGCGGCTACTGACGAACCACCTTCTTCGGATATTGCGCCCCTGAAGCCGCTCCGACTCGGCGGACATGGCCACTCTGACTCTCGATCCGGAATTGGACTACTGAACCGCTAGGCCACGGTAATCAGTTGGCAGTTCCCGCCTGCGTGGGCCCAGCGACGACCAGGTTAGGGTCGCTGAACGGGATCTCGAGTCCGCCCACTCTCGGGATCACGCGGCTCGGTGTCTGGTTCGACCGCACCCACCACGCGGAGCTCGGGCCGCTCATGCTCCTTGCCCCGGAAACACTCGGCAGCGGACTCGCCCCAGGGGCGTTCACCGTTGGCTGATCCTCTCAGTGGTGGCGGGCGCTCCGTCGCCGGAACCTCGTCGAGTACGAGACCGTGCGAAAAGGACACATTGGGTCAAGTCCCAGGGAGTGGTGTAGCGGTTCGGCATGACCTTCGGGTCGGTCAGGCGGTCAGGGCCAGGGGCGCCTCGCTCACCTCCTCCTCGCTGGGGACGAGGGCGAGGCGGGCCTTGGCGAGGGCCTCGAGGCCGAGGTAGCGGCGTCCTTCGGCCCATTCGTCGTGCTGCTCCGGCGAGCACGGCCCGGACCACGGGTGCTGTGAGAGGTTCACTCGAAGGGTTACGCGGTGACCGCGCCCTCGTCTACGACGAGACGATCACCAAGCTAGCGGTACACCACTCCCGCGGACTCCACTACGCATTGGGCCGGTGGCACCGCATCACCCGTTCGCGCGGCGGCACCCACGGTACAGTGCAAGACGTGACCAGAGCTCTACCATCGGCGCGCCGAAGCGTCCGAGGGTCCAGGGCGAGCAAGCGGGAGTGCGGCGGCTTTGGGCGGAGGCTTGGCTGTTGACCAAACCGGAATTTCGACCCGCATCACACTTCGTGGGCCGATGGTTGCGGTCGCGTGCGAACCCAGAACTTGGCTTCGCATATTGCCGGGCCAAGCGCGGCGATTCGTACGTCTGCTCGTACGTTGACGTCCCGGAGGTAATCGAGAAGGACGTGCTGGTAGCGCCAGCCGATCTGATCGACGAGCCCATTCCGAAGGGAACTCGGGTGTGGGTTCGCGGGGCTCCCTACGGCTGGCACGTCGGCGAGATCGAGAGGCCTGCGTCCGGGCGCAGATACCACGTTGCATTGGCTGGGGTGCCACGGCCGGTGCCGCTGCATCAGGACCAATTCTACCTTCGCTGGAGCCGACCGCTCACTGACGCCACTGTCGCGATCCAGCATGGCCTTTGCGAAGCGCCGTTCTTTCACGAAGCGCGGTCGGAACTCCTGGCTTCATTTGTTAGTCAGCGACGGGTCTCCCGTGGGTTATCGTGTCTGGTTTCAGCGCCGGTGAATCTCTACCACCACCAGATCGACACCGTGGCGCGTGTGCTTGGCGACCCGGTGCCTCGGTACTTGCTCGCCGATGAGGTCGGACTGGGCAAGACAATCGAAGCCGGCCTCGTCATTCGCCAACTGATGATCGACGATCCGAAGGCTAGCGTGCTGGTCCTCGTGCCCGGGACGCTCGTTGGACAGTGGTACGCGGAGTTGCGCGACCGTTTGGCCCTGGGGCGGGACCTAGACGAACGGCGGGTGGCAGTGATTTCGCACGAGGACGTCGGACGCCACATGGATCTCGATCACGTGTCACTACTGGTGGTCGACGAGGCGCACAACCTCCTCGACCGAGTCCCTGACGACTCAAGGACTTATCGGGCACTCCTCCAGGTGCCGGCGTTGCTAGCGTTGTCGGCCACTCCGATGCGCGGAGACCTTTCACTGTTCCGAAGGCTGCTTGCACTGGTCGATCCCGTCGCCTTTGGCGATATTTCCGATGCTTCCTTTCTGAATCGCCTTGACGAGCGCGAACGCAGCGCGCGAGAGCTCCAGGTTTTGAGTTCGCGGCGTGCGAGCGTACGGCAGAAGCATGGGGTCATCGCCTCGCTGCTGGAGATGTTTCCGAGTGACCCGAACATTTCCGACCTTGCGACGGTGTGTCTCGACGTGGACGACAACCTCGCGCCGGCCTGGAGCGACTTGGCGGAGTACATCCGGGAGACGTACCGGCTCAGTCGAAGGATGATCCGCCATCGGCGCGACGGCGACCTTACCGGCGGCTACGCGGTGGCCGGGCGAAAGCCGACGTTCGTCGAACTCCGCGACCCCGCAAGGGCCGAGGCAGACGAGTTTCTCGAACTGCTTCGGTACGAGTTGCAGGACGGCCCCGATAGCGCATTCTACGGGCATGCGGTCGTGTGCGCTCTCGGAGGACCATGGGCACTTCTCGAATTCTTGCGGAGCCGGTTGGCTCTGCCGGTCGGCGCGGCTGAGGCGGCGCCCGAGAAGGTCCGTGCGCTCTGCGAGGCGAGCGCTGCGCGACTCGAACTTGCGGGTGTCGATGCTCGGATGGATGCCGCGATCAAGGTCGCAAGAGACCGCCTCCACCGGGGTCGCAGGGTCGTTGTCGCGACGAACTTCCCCGCGGTGGCGAAGGGATTCGTGGCGCGGGTGAGTGATGAGTTTGACGGGTTCTCGACGCTTTGGCACTACGCCGACTTGCCGACTCGAGAGCGAGACAACGCGGTGGCCGACTTCCTCGGGGCCAGTCACGGTGCCGTCCTCGTCGGCGATCGCTCCTTGGACGAAGGGCGGAACCTCCAGGAGGCGGAAGTGCTGATCAACCTGGACTTGCCCTTGGATGCGAGCCAACTTGACCAGCGCATCGGCCGACTGGATCGGTACGCCGTGCGTCTGAGCCCCGCCGAGGTGGTGGCCTTCGTAGAACCGGACAGTGCGTGGGTCACTGCGCACATCCGCCTGCTCAGGGAAGGTACCGGCGTATTTGACAAGTCTGTGTCGACGGTGCAGCGCATGCTGACGGGTGTACTCGATCGGGTTCAGCGCAACCTGCTTCCGCATGGCGTGGAGGCCCTGAACCTCGATGTCGAGGCGCTACGCGAGGACCTCGATACTGAGCGGGACGACATCGAACTTCTGGAAGAAATGGAGTCGGTTAGCTCGGCGGTGTCCTTCGGGGAGGAGGCGTACGCCGAACTGCTCGAATACGAGAACGGCGACGTTGAGTCGTTGCGGCGAGCAGTCAGGCGACTGACCTTCGGCACCGGCTCCCTCGGCATCAAGCCGGTCGAGTCGACCGACGGCGTCGTCCGGTTCCGGGAGGCGAAGCAGGTTGGCCTACCCGATGACCAGATCTCCGCTTTGCGTCCGCTCCTGCTGGCGCCGAAGACGTACTCACGCCGGGTGGCCGTCGAGCGGCGCGCCGTCGCCCCGTTCCGGATCGGCGACCCGCTGGTGGACTGGCTCGAGGAGCAACTCCACGTCGATGAGCGTGGCCGCGCTTATGCAGTGGTCCGGCCGGTCGCTGGCCGAGCTTCACCTAGCCTCTGGTTGCACTGTGAGTTCCTGGTCGAGTTCGACCGAGCCCACCTGACTTGGGACGGGCCCGCGAATCGTGGCCTTGCCAGGCGTGGCGACGGTTTGTTCCCGCCTGTGAGGTACGAGACCTGGACCGATCCCTACGGCGAAGCTCCCGGCGGCCTAGTACGTGACGCTCTTGACCTGCCCTTCGACAGCAAGCGGAACGAGGTCGTGCTGCGAGGCCCGATCTGGAGTCCGGTTCTCGCGGAGTTCCCTGATTGGACCGAGTTGATTCGGCAAAGCGCGGCCCAGGCGCGAGGCTCGGTGATCGACTCGGATGACCTGGCTGAGCACATCGAGCGCGGCCGACGCGCTGCGCGCGAACAGGCCCGGCGACGCGACTCCATCCTGCGTGCCCGGTCGCTTCGACTGCCGACCCTGCACGAGCGTCAGGCCGCGCAGATCGAGTTGGACTTCGAGAAGTCCGCAGGCGCGGCGCTTCTCGCGGGCATCGACGAGCCGTCGATTCAGGTCACGACTTGCGGTGTTTGCGTTCTGTGGCCAGAGGAGAGTTTCTGATGACCGAGGAGTCGCGCGTCATCACCGCACTGACGGCTGGCTGGCCCTATCCCGCCGACTTCGGCGACGATCTGTATCGGCGCTTGATGGGGGCGCTAAACCAGCGTGCCTCGAGCCCACTCGATCTCGCTGTGTTGGTGCGGCAATTGCTGCGCCGGTGGATGCTGCGGGATGGCCGCGCCGTGCCCGTTGACGTTCAAGCAGACGTGTCTCATCAATTGCGAATGGTGGCAATCGAGGTCGGCTTGCTGGAGACGTCGGCGAACCGTTGGATTGCGAGCGCGTGGTCCCCGAATTGGCTCGATGCCAAAGGGTGCGCGTGCGACGCAGCCGCACTTGCTGGGACCAATGCCGGCCGACGCTTCCAGGAGGATCCAGTGCTGGCCGACCCATTCTTCACGAAGCTCACGGGATTTCCGAAGTACCGCACTGCCGGCCAACGGGCCGCTTCTCGCGCCGCGATCTCCTCACCCGAGGGCTCGACAATCATCTGCATGTTGCCGACTGGAACCGGCAAGACCGAGATTGCGCTTTCCCTCTCGGCACGCGGGACGTCCGGTCTCACCGTCCTCATCGTGCCGACGCTGGCTCTGGCCGCGGATTTCGAGCGCAGGTTCCGCGATCTCTATGGTCGGCTACGCCCAAAGGTCAACCCGGAGGCCTTGCCATTCGCGTGGACATCAACCACGCCGGAGCCCGTGAAGGCCACGATGCGGGACCTGATCGGCAATGGGCAGCAGCCGATCGTGGTCACCTCCCCGGAGTCGATGACTCGCAGCCTGCGCCAGGCGATGATGTGGGCCGCCGAGACAGGGCGGCTACGCGGGATAGTGATCGACGAGGCCCATCTTGTCACGCAGTGGGGGCGCTCATTCCGTCCGGAGTTCCGGACGCTCGCCGACTTCCGGCGCGACCTGCTTCAGCGCGCCGCCGACAACGGGCACGACCGCGCCGTCACCCTTCTGCTCAGCGCTACCTTGGGCGCCGTCGAACTAAGCGACCTGATCTCGTTGTTCGAGGAGCCGGGACCGTGCACGCCGGTCGTCGCAAACGCCTTGAGGCCCGAGCCAGACATCTGGATCACCAACTCTGAAAGCACAGTTCTTCGCGCTGAGAGAGTCTTCGAGACGCTCGCGCACGCTCCGCGACCGGCGGTCCTCTACGTGACGGCCCCTGAGAACGCAGTGGAGTGGGCCACCGCGTTGCGGGCCCGTGGCTACCGTCGCGTCAGTGTCGTCACGGGGGAGACCTCCGGCGTTGAGCGAGCTCAGGTGCTGAAGCAGATTCGCGCGGATGCCGCGGGCGAGGACGCGATCGATCTCGTCGTTGCCACTTCCGCGTTCGGACTTGGCATCGACTACCCAGGCATCCGGACCATCGTGCATGCCTGTCTGCCCGAGACCGTCGACAGGTGGTACCAGGAGATTGGTCGCGGCGGCCGCGACGGGTCAGCGAGCGCAGAATTCCTGCTTACGGCACCCCCAGATTCTGGTGAGGCTGAGGGCCTCGCCGTCCGTATCCTGGGAGCGGAGAAGTCCGCAAGGCGCTGGAAGAACCTGTGGAGCAACCGGACCAGGATTAACGGGACCGACTACATCAACCTAGAGAGCACGACTGGCGTCGGCCGAGGCGACTACAACCGATTCTGGAACGCGCAACTCATTCAGGGCTTGATCGAGCTTGGGCAACTCTCGAGGCGCCTCGTCGGCGTCGACGAGTTGCACGACCTGCTCGTCGACGACGCCCCGACTTCCGACTGGGTCGCGGTTGAGCTGATCTCGGCGGAGCTGAATGCGCCTGGCTTCTGGGAATCACGATGGGAGCAATGGCGTGTGCAGGAAGCTACGCATTCGCGCAGGTCCCTGGCGACCATGACCAAGGTCGCGAACCGCACACTCCGCGCCTGCGACGCCATTGCTGCGGCCTATGCTCCGGACGCTGCGCTCCAGCTGACCTGGACGGACCGGTTGCGCTGGATGGCGCCACTCGGCCCCTGCGGGCGCTGTCCCGGGTGTCGTGCGGAAGGAGTCGCCGTCCAAGTCGACCCGCCTCCTCGGCCCCGGCAGGTCTGGGCGTCTAGCGCGGGACCGCCACGCGGTCTGCAGCGGTTCTCAGCCGCCGCGCGCGGCCAACACGGCCTTGTCGTCTTGGTCGAACGACCCGGAGAGGACCTCGGCGACGCATTGGCTGCTGCCCTGGTGCGTGAAGGTGTGCAGCATCTTGGCGGCGATTTCACCCTGGTGCCAACGCCGCCGCTAGGGCTGCCGCTGTTCCGCGACGAGGCGCCCCTCGCACCCGCGGACCTGGCGCCGGTCTCGAGTTTCTCGCGCTTTGGGGCGGGCCAGGCGGCCTCACGATCGTGGTTGGCGCGCCGGGCAGCTCCACGGCGCGACGCGGCCGGCCACGAACTCATCGACGTCCTGCTCATGCGAGAGGGCGCCAGGATCGGCAGAAGCGTGGTCGGACGAGACGTCCCCACGCTGCCGGGGGTGACAGCCCTCGAGCTCCTGAGGAAGGCTTGAACCATGGAGTACCTGAAGGGCGCGGCAACTGCCAGTGCGGGTGCGATCTACGTCATCTGTCGGCAACTGGCTCGAGCCGGAGGTCCTGTCTCGGGAGCAGAGTTGCGGCGGACCGTCCGGCCGTTACCGCAGCAGCGGGCCGATGACGAGCAAGCTAAGCCGACAGACGCGCTCGCGACCTCTTTGAGGGTCGCGGCCGGGATCGGCGTGATTCACGAGCAGGGGAACTCGACGTGGAGCGTCGACTCGGCAATCGGAGACGGTCTCATGGAAGCGGGTGACCGCGAAGCCGCATGGTTCCGCGCGGAACTCCTCAGCAGGATCAACGAGGAAGCCATGAAGTCTCTCGCCGACAAGGCGAAAGTCGCGGACTTGGTGCTGGGAATGACGTGGATCCTCCAGCAGAACCCGCTCAACCCGTTTGGGGTGGCCTTCGGCAAGGACGCCGAACGCACCATCGCCAGACTGGCCCTCGCCGACGGTTCCGCCGTGAAAGCCGTGGAGACCGAGGAACAATGGCGTTCATTCCTCCGGTGGGTTCACGCGCTCGGGCTCGCGCGCACTGTTGATGTTGGACGGACGCGAGTGGTGGTGGCCGACGCATCTACCGCCATTGCCGATTCGCTCGGCAAAATGCCGAAGGCGGGGCGGGCGTCGGACTGGCTGACGGAACTGCGAAGCCGCCTTCCGATCTTCGGGGCGACTGCACTGTTGGCCCAACTACCGACCCCACGGGCGGGCTGGAGTGAGGTCCCGCCAGCGGTGTCGCTGGGACTACTCAAGCTAGAGAAGCGCGGCGTTCTCAAGATGGAGTCGGCCGATGACGGGCGCGGCGTGGTTGCGGTGGGTCTTGGCGGTGGTGCGCGACAGGTTGGCATCATCACGGTGACGGGGGCAGGGGCGTGAGTCCGGAGACGATGGAGAAGTTCCGGTGCTGGAGCGCCGAGACTGTCGCGGAAACGGTGTTCTCTGACATCGGCGCCCTTCCCAGTGACGCCGACGCGATCTTCCTGGCCGCGCACACGTCAGTCGAACTGGCCCGGAAGAAGGGCACCGAGACCGACTCTGGGACCTCTGGCGAGGCCCAGGTGCTCTCGACGCTTCTCGGCGACGTGGGCGACGGTCGCCGGAACACCTTGATCGCGGTCACGGGTGAGTCCGGCAGTGGCAAGAGCCATGTGGTGCGTTGGGTCAACGCCCACGTGGACCGGGATGACGACCGGTATCGGGTCCTCTACGTTCCCCGTGCCATTCAGACTCTCCGAGCACTGCTGCACAGGATCGTGGCCGACCTGCCCGGGGTGGAGGGCACAGACCTGCTTGATCGGGTCGAGGCTGCCATCGGCAATGCCAGCCCGGGTGAACTCAAGGACCGCCTGGTCAACGACATGCGGATCGCCCTCACCTGGACCATGGAGGCACTTCCAGCAGAGGAAGGTGAGACCGACGAGGAGGCCCAGGCGCGCGAGGAACGCAACGACATACTTGGCATCCCCGACGATCAGGGCCGGCGTCGTGACGGCCTGGCCGACCTCCTCGAGGAGCCCCAGATCAGCAAGGCTCTCTTGCGCGCGGGCGGTCGCTTGGACCGTCTGGTGGCGTCGTACTACGACGAGACCTCGCGTCGCGATGACAGCGAGAAGGCGTTCGGAGAGGACGACCTGCCGGTGCGGGTCGCGGGCATCCGCCGGGCGCTAAGGTCCCGACCTGAACTCGCGGACTTGTGGGACATGATCACTGCGGATCCCGCTGATGCGCTGTCGTTGCTGGACGAGGCGCTGAGGCTGGCCGTGCCGCAGACCCTGGGACTCCGACCCACATCAGGCGGGGACACCCTTGGCGGACTCTTCCGGCGCTCACGCGAGATTCTGAAGTCCGAAGGCCGCGAGCTCGTCTTGATCTTCGAAGACCTTACCCAGTTCGGTCTCGTCGACGGCGAGTTGTACGACCAGTTTGCGACGGCACCAAGCGATGAGGTCGCGCCGCTGCGGGTGGTGTTCGCAGTTACAGACGGCGCTTTCGCCCGCATGGACAAGACCGTCACGACGCGTGTCACCGACGTCTTTGAGGTGGGGGGCTCGGCGTTGTCGGACCCGCAGAAGTTCGTGGGTCGATACCTGAACCTGGTGCGGGTCGGCGGCCCTCGGGCGCGCGAGTTGTGGACCGAGGGAGGAAGACGCGCCGACGGCACGTGGATGCAGAACGCTTGCGCGACGCGCAACGAAGGCCGCCCCTGCCAGTTCCGAGACACCTGCCACGCCTCGTTCGGCAAGGTCGATATCGAGGGTCTTGGTGAGGTTGGGCTGTACCCGTATAGTCCGTCTGCCCTGCGCAGAGCGATTACCCACCTCGGCGAGGAGAAGACACCGCGCCTGGTGCTCGACGAGTGCATTGCGACCAATCTCACTGAGGCCGATGTACGCATCGCGGATGGCACGTATCCGCACGAGCGCGTCAAGGACCGCTTTGACGGGCACGCGACGATGGCGCGGGAGTTCCTCGTCCAGGGAGTGCCGGCCTCAGAAGCAGATCGCGCTTACTGGACGCGGCTCATCTGGGCAGATGAGCGCCTTCCTCTTCCCGCCGGGATTGAGGAAGCCTTCTCGCTGACGAGGGTCGGGGGTGCGCCGACCGTCGCGACGGGTGCCGACGAGCCAAGCGTCGAGGAAGAGGCGGAGCCCCGGCGTGCCGGTCCTGCGTCGCCGACGTCGCCATCAGCTCCGCTGCGGCCGAGCCCGCTCGAACCGCTCTGGCAATGGCAGAACGGCACCAGCAGTTTGGTTGAGGACGAGGTGAACTACTACCGGGCGACGCTCCTCGGACTGACTGAGTCCCGACTGCAGTTGGACCAGGACCTAGTGCACATCGACAACGGTCATGGGCGCGCTTTGCTCTCGAGGATCCTGAACCAGACGTCGTTTCACTTCCAGGGCGCACGTGGTGCCGGCGCGGGCAAGGGGTCCGTACGCTTCGACCTCGAACCCACATCCGAGACAGTGCGAATTCTCGTCGCGGCGCGGTGGCTCCGAGACCACGGGCACTTCGATCCGGGACGCGGCTCGTGGGCGTGGCCGGCCGGCTTCCGGCCGGAGGACCTGATGGTCGAACTCGAGGCCACGCTGGACGATTGGGCGAGTGCCGCAAGGGCCAAGTTCCTCGAAGCTTCTGGGGGACGGGGGCTCGCTGGCGACGCTGTCGGCCTGCGTGCCGTGGCCCTCGCAGCTGCGGGACACGATGTCGAGCAGTTGCGCTCGACCGTTGATGTGCTGGCGAACCGTCCCACGCCGGCACGCCGGGCCAGCCAGCAGTGGATGCCGGTCCAGGTGGCGGCTGAGCAAGCCCTGGGCCTCGAGACACATGCCTACGTCGCGGAGTTCGCGGCTGTCCGGCAGGGGTCGTCGGGTGGCGCGCAGGTCATCGACACGGGCGAACTGGACCGTGCACTCGAGGAGTGGCTTGCGGATCCGATCACGGCGCTCAAGCGCTTGGTGACGGACAGCCCTGACCCGGCTCTCGGACTGGGAGCTTCGAACCTGCTAGACGCGCTTGAGCAAGTGGCGGACACCGAGCGACGGAGTATCGAAGACGCAGTTGCGTACCTGAACGAGACGCTTGAGGGCGCAACTCTGGTCGCTGTGGCAGATCGAGCGCTCCAGATCGGCGACACGGCCAAAGGGAGCGGTCACTTCCGACCGAGGGACGAGTGGAGCCGATTCCGTGCGGCCATCGAGACTCTCGAACACTACAAG
Organism: Actinomycetes bacterium; assembly: GCA_023388235.1. Classification (GTDB taxonomy): domain Bacteria; phylum Actinomycetota; class Actinomycetes; order Actinomycetales; family Cellulomonadaceae; genus Cellulomonas. The sequence continues at coordinate 17,634 of JAEWGQ010000428.1, forward strand.
GACGCGCCGCCGAGTGAGATCGTGATGAACGATCTCGCTGGCGTCGTTCGCGCTCAGCATGAGGGACGCCGCGTGGTCGAGGTGGCCAGGGCACTCGCCTTCGTCAAGAACTGCCTCACGCAGACCACGGACGAGTGCGTGCGGAGCAGCAATGCAGCTGGCGACATCGGAGGCCTCCGCGCCGCCGTGAAGGCGCAGGTGGCCCAACTGGAAGTTATCGTCAACGCAATCGCTCGGAAGGGCTGACCGATGACCACGATGCCGTCATGGCTGACGGACGCCGAGGATGCGGTCACCGCCGCCAGCGACTCGGCCAGGATGCAGCTCGAGGTTGAGACCCTGATCGAGGCGCAACGCAACCTGAGCACCCCTCTCGCAAGGCTGACACGGCTGGACAGTGCGAGATCGGCCGGCGGCGGGACCTGGTTTGTGGGGCACACAGCGCCGCCGGCGGTCTTCGATGCGCTCAAAGCGGCGGCCAGGGCCCCGAGCCAGGGCAGCCTCGGGACGCTCAGCCGGAAGCTGAACGCCTTCGTGCCCGCTGCGGAGGAGAGGGCGATGGCCGACTGGCGCAGCTATGGGAGCAGACGAATGGGCGCCGTGACCGACCTGCTCGAGTTGGTTCGCACCCTGGCCGGCGTCGTCAGTGTCGCCCAGTTGGCTGCGGCCTTGCAGGACGTCCTGCGGAAGCTGATGCCCGCGACCAATGAGCTCCCGACTGCAGCGGCGTTCAGCCTGCTTGATGAGGCCGAGGAGCGGCTGAAGGCCCTCGAGGCCGCGCTCCAACCCGACGCCGTCCGTCAGTTCTTGTCGGCGGTGGCCCGCGGTGGGGCCCCGCTCTCAATGCTCACCGACGATGTCCGCGCCTGGATCGCGGCGAACATGGCCGAGCGGAGCTTCAAGCTCGTTGCGGGGACTCCGGTCGTCGAATGAACCAGATTCAGGCGGCGCTGACCGCGCTTGAACTTCGCGAGGCTGAGCTCCTCTCCTGGGGTGCGATCGGGGCGCAATGGACGCGCGAGGAAGCTCTGGAAGTCCTGGCCAAGCACGGGGACGGCGAATTGCTCTTCGCCGATCTTGAAGAGCGAGGCCTGCTGGTCCGGACTCCGACAGCCGGCTACCGGACCCGCAGTGCGGAGACGTTGCGTCTCCTGGCGACGTTGCGTCAGGCCTTCCGCGGCGAGCGAATACTCGATGGTCGACCGCTAGTGCTCGACTTCCGGTTCCTGCAACGTCCGCGACGGCGTCCGCGTCGCGAAGTCGACCGATCGACCTTCGTCGAGGCGCTTGCGGGCTCCGTGAGAGCCCGTGGCCGGGTGGCGATCACAGCGCTGGCCCCGCCTAGGCTGTCGGATTTCCAACTCCGCTCGACCGCTTCGATCCTGACAGCCCTCAACTCGCCCAACCCGCGGGCCGGGGTCGTTGTCACATCCGGCACCGGAAGCGGTAAGACGCTCGCGTTCTACCTCCCACTGCTTGCGTGGCTCGCGGACAACGATCAGCCCCAGTCGGGCAAGACCAGTGCTCTGGCGTTGTACCCACGCAATGAGTTGCTCAAGGACCAACTCCAGACGTTGGTTCGCCTGTCGCTCGACCTCGCCGCGCGCGTCCCCGGCGCGAAACCGCCGAGCATCGCGAGTTGGTTCGGCCCGACGCCGCAGGCCGCCCGCTACGTTTCAGAGCAGTGGCGCGCTCAGGGCGCCGGCTACGTGTGCCCCTATCTGCGCTGCCCGACCTGCTCGGGCGAGTTGATCTGGCCGAAGGCCGCGGTGGCTGCCAAGGAGGAGCGCCTGGAGTGCGTTGAGCCGTCCTGCGCGAGGCTCATCCCCGGCTCTGTTCTTCGACTGACGCGGGACTCGGCGCAGAAAACGCCCGCCGACATCATGCTTAGCACGACCGAGTCGCTGAACCGGCAACTATCCGTTCCGATGAATCTCCGGGCCTTCGGCGTCACCACGCACAGTCTCAAGACTGTGCTCCTCGACGAAATCCACACCTATGAGGGCACGACAGGCGCCCAGAACGCCATCCTGCTGCGCCGACTGCGCAAAGCCCTAGGCAGGCCAGTTGTTTGGGCAGGTCTGTCCGCGACGCTGACCGATGCCGGTGAGTTCTTCGGACGCCTTGTCGATCTTAACCCCGGAGACGTCACGGTCATCGAGCCTGAGCCCTCCGAACTCGAGGAGTCGGGCGCTGAGTACCTCGTCGCATTGCGCCATGATCCACATAGCAGCACCGGCCCGCTGTCGGTCTCGATCCAGGCCGCGATGTCGCTCTCGCGCAGTCTCGACGTCCTGAACGGAAACCCGTTCAACCCGCCGATCGACTCCGAGGGCGTGGTGGGCTCCCGGCTGTTCGCGTTTACTGACAAGCTGGACAGCACGAATCGCTTCTTCTGGGACCTTCTCGACGCCGAGGGCTGGTCCTGGCCCGGCCGTACGAACCCCCGCCACAGCCCACATACGCTGGCGCACCTGCGCTCTCCGGGCCAGGCGCAGTTGCCGGTTGCGCAGCGGCAGCCTGCAGAGGACCGTGACCAGGACGGCCAACTCTGGTGGCTTGCTGAGTTGCTCGGCCACGACCTCGATCGTGACGTCCAGAAGAAGCTTGACCGCACCAGTTCCCAGGACAGCGGTGTCGCGGCGGAGGCGGACATCGTGATCGCGACCGCCAGCCTCGAGGTCGGCTTCGACGACGACCGCGTCGGAGCGGTACTCCAGCACAAGGCGCCTCACGACGTCGCGCAGTTCCTGCAACGCAAGGGCCGCGCTGGCCGCGACGTGGCCACCCGGCCATGGACTGTTGTGGTTCTCAGCAACTTCGGTCGAGACCGCGACGCTTGGGACGCCTACGACGCGCTGTTCAGCCCGATCGTCCCGCGCCGTACCCTGCCCATCGAGAACCTGTACGTGCTGCGGATCCAGGCGGTCTACAGTCTTCTCGACTGGCTTGCCCAGGAGCTTGGCCTCCGGTTCCAGAGTTCATGGGCGATCGCCAGCGGCCCGGCCGACCTCCTGCACCCCAAGAGTCCAAACAAGGTGTCGGAGACGCGAGCCCTCCAGGCGGCGATGACCGACCTCCTGGGTCGCCTCCTCCATGATGGAACCGAGCGCGACCTTCTGCGCCGTCACCTCCGTCGGAGCCTGGCGCTCGGCGACGGGACCGTCGCGGATCGTGTCCTCGACCAGATCTTCTGGGAAGCTCCGCGCCCGCTTCTGACTTGCGTGATCCCAACGCTCCGCCGCCGTCTGGCCGACCAGTGGGCAGGCGAGCGACCGGCCCCTGACGACTCCGGACTGAAGCACCGGACTCCCCTGAGTGACTTCGTGCCGGGTAACCTCTTCGACGAACTCATGGTTCCGGACGTCTCGCTTTCGGTCCCATGGGCCGGGGGCGAGGTCCGCAGCGAGCAATTGCCCGCCCTCCGCGTGATCCGCGAGTTCCTCCCGGGCAATGTGTCGCGCCACTTCGGCGTCTGGGCCACGCACAAGCGACACTGGGTCCCACTTCCTAGCGACAGAGATGCAGACGGCGCACGCTGGGCTGACGTCGCGACCTACGGCGGGACGCTGGTAGACGACGTCCAGATCGGCGGTCACTCAGTCCAAGTCTTTGCGCCACAGGCAGTCACTCTGTCCGCGGTCGAACCGAGCGTCTCCGACTCATCGTCGATGCGAGCGAACTGGGGGCTCGCAGCTGTGCCGCTTGGCGCCGGTGTAGCGCTGAACCTGCCACTATCGGTTGCGAGCCTGATCCCGCAGTTGCGGTCGCACCTTCACCTGCACGGAGGCGGTGTCCGGTTGATGCGCTACACCACCGACGCCGTCGGGGTGCTGCGGATCAACGGCGTGCCGCAGGTCGAGCGGATCCGCTTTGGCAAGAGGGTCGGGGCGGGCTTCGCGCCCGCGGCACTAGGCGTCGAGATCCATTGCGATGCACTTGTCGGCCAGGTCGTCGTCCCAAGCTTCGCTGACCCGCCCAGCGCCGATGAGCGCGCGGCATGGATGGAGCACCAGGTCCTGACTGGCGAGGGGTACCCCGCTGACCTGACTTCCCTTGATCGCCGCGCAATCGCCGAGGTGCTCCGCTCCGTCGCCGTGGCTTGGGAGGGCGCCAAGCAGGACCCGCCGGACGAGGGGGCTTTCGCCACTTCGCTGATCTCGACAGCAGACTTGCTGGGTGTCACGCGCCAGAACGTCGCCAGTTCGGCCTCAGACTGGCTGCGCGACGCGTCTGTGCAACGTCTGGTGCTCGACGCACTGGTTGCAGCCCGGGGCGCCAAGCGTTCCAAGCCATGGCTCGACTGGCTGCGGCGCCGGCACACTCTGAGCGCAGCGAATCTGTTGCTCATGGCCCTGACGAGTTGGGGTTCCGGGGTCGACGCTGACGAGTTGACCGTCGATCTTCACCCCGAGGACGACAGTCGATTCGTGATCGCTGAGCAGTCACCCGGCGGCACGGGTCAAGTCGAGGCGCTCACCCGCGCGGTTGCCGAGAACCCGGACAATCTCGGGATGGCTCTGCGCGACGCGATTAGGCCGTCGGACATGGAACTGATGGACAGGGAACTTCGTTCCTTGCTCGCCACGCCGGACAGCGATGTCGCCCCTGCGATTCAACAACTCACGACTGCCTGGCGCGATGGCCACAACGCGGTCCGGGAGGCGACGACGAGGCTGGAGACGGTGCTGAGCGGGGTTGGTGTCGAACTGGGCCACGCAGCGCGAACGGCACTCGCGACCCGCCTCGCCGGACCCGGTGCGCACGCCGGACTCCTCGACGAGGTGGCGGTGTGGATGGGCGTGCGCGACCGGTCGCTTGCCAAGAGTGGCTTCGCGGTCGATCCGCACACCCTGGCGGTGTTGCTCGCTCACCGGTCCGAAGCCGACGCCTACCTGCGACTGGAACAGCCCACGCCGGTCGAGCGTGCCCGCGCGATTGGCAATGTGCTTTGGCCGTGGGGAGAGAGCACACGGTCGGTCGCCTCGTACAACCCGTATTCACCCGTCCTCACGACTGCCGTCGATGTCGTCCGCGACCACTGGATATTTCCGGTGACAGTCCTGGACATCGCCGCCTGGACAGACGATGAACGTCGCACAGTGCACGCTGAGTTGGTGCGCGCCCGCGAAGTGATCGTGCGTGTCGCTAGCACGGACCGGGCGCAACTGCGCGAGGCGATCCTCGACTTGAACACAGTGCCCGTCGAGGTCGGGCCATTGATGCTCCACCCCAGAGTCACAGCGGTGAATGACGTCGGCGAGCACGTCGAAGCGCGGATCCTGCTGCGGGAGGCGTGGATTTGAACAGAGTCATCCGCAAGTCTCAGGTCGCCAGTGCCAGCGAGGCCGGCGACCTCCTCGCCGGTCTGTTCGCAGCCGAACTTGTAGCTCCCGGCAAGTGCTTGTGGCTAGTGTCGCCGTGGATTTCCGACGTGGAGTTGATCGACAACTCGGCCGGCGCCTTCAGTGCCCTCGCGCGCTTCGGCAAGAGGCGGGTCCGGTTGAGCGAGGTCCTAGTGTCGCTCGCGAGTCGCGGCTGCCATGTCGTTGTGGGCACGACAACGGACCCTCACAACACGCGCTTCGTCGAGCGACTGGCCCAATTGACCTCCGACCTCCGCCTCGCGGAACGCTTCACCATCGCGATCGACCCGTCCGAGCACCTTCACACGAAGGCGATCACGGGTGACGACTTCGCTCTGTCCGGGAGCATGAACATCACCTACAACGGCATCGAAGTCCGCGAGGAGCTCGTCCAACTACACCGCGACGAGGGCTTCGTAGCCCAGGCCAAGATGGACGCCTTCGACCGTTTCGGGGGAGTGCTGTGAGCCTGGAGACGGCGGTGCGGCTCCTGGTCGGCGACTATGCCGCGTTCGCCGAAATGAGTGATCGCATTGAAGTCTTTGTAGCCAAGCAGGTGCACGCCTTCGTGCCGCATCGGAGCAACTGGCTCATCCTGCCCTGGCAGCCGCCAACCGGCCCCGCCGGGTTCTACCTCTTCTCTGAAGACCGGGAGGGGCAGCGTCGAGGACGTGAAGTGGTCAGCAGTTTCCTCGGTCCGAAAGTTGCCCGCTTGGTCTCGGTACCGGACCCTGAACTTGAGGGGCTGCTCCACACAACGTGGGCAACTACGGGTCTGGTCAAGGCTTCGCTGATTCAGCGTGACCCGCACGCCGACCGACTCGACATGGTCCTGCGCCTCGAGGACCTCGTTGCCACTACCGCGGGGCGGCCGGCGACCGTCGAAGAGACACACCCGACGCATGTCGACCTTCTGCGTGACGTGCGACTCGCGATGCTCGGCCAAGATGCGCGCGCCGCGCAGCGTCTGTTCGACCAACTGGTCCTGACCGGGCAGTTGAGCGCCGAGAACATTCGCTTCCTCACGATCGAGCTCCACGCCTGCTTCGGGCGCTGGCGGGAGATGGCAGATCTACCGTACATCGCAGTGTTGATGCAGGCTCGCCGCCCGCGCATGGTCACCGAGTCGTTGCTCCAGATGATCTGGTGGACCGAGATCGTCGTGCGCCTCGGACTGCGCTCCGCAACGGACGCGTTCACGACCGGGAACCTACTCGTTCGGTACGGCAGCCTCCTGCGGTCAATCGAGGTGCCGTCGACGCCAGAGGGTCGCATTCTCGCGTACCTCACCGCGTTGGCCGATGAGGATACCGAACGGCAGCACGCCATCCGAAGGGGCGCGGCGACAGTCGACGAGGAATCAGCGCTCACCGCGTTGAATGTTCACTCGGCACCGTCAGTGATCACCTCGGACGAAGTCTCCGAGCCTTCGTCCGAAGTCGCGCCGATTCAAGTCGCCTTCGAGAGCGGTCGGCTCAAGCGGGTGGTGGACCAGTTTCTGAGTGAACCGTCCCCGGCCGACGCGGACATGGCAGTTCAAGCTGTGCTCGACTCGGATCAACCCTTCCGCGCCAAGGAAGTGCTCACCGTCGTTCAGGAATGGGTCGACGATGGCCGTCTGAAGCCCGGCCGACGCTTGGCGTCCGACATTGCGGCGTTGGCCGGCCTTGTCTCAGGGGTGGCCGAGAGTTGGGTTGCGTGGGCCCAGCGAATTGGATCTACCGATGCGTGGGGGGATGCCGCGTCCGCGCTGCGGAACGGCCATGCGGGTTGGGTTACCTTGTCTGCCCTATCATCCGAACAGGTCATGGTGGTCGCGGAAGGCGTCTTAGGCGCCATCGGGTCGACGAACGAAGAACAACTGCGGGCCAGCCTCGACATCTTGTGCCGAGTGGCGGCCGACGTTGTGGACAGGCCTTCCTGTGCGCCGTTCACCGATCTGGTGCTTGAGTTCCTTGCGATTCAGGAGAACATGAGCGTCCAAGTTCGGGAAGCCTACGTCACATTGTATGAGGCCGTGCTCGATGCGGGGCCGTCGACGGCGAACTACGACGCCATTTTGACGCGGACTGCGGAACTGTGGTCGCGGATCAAGGCGCGCCAGCATGTCGATTGGGCGTTGGAGATACTTGACGCCACTGCTGCGGCCAGCTCACCAGCACCCGATAGGCGCAGCGCGTTCGGCGCTAACCTCATCAACTACCTGCGCTCGCTCGATCGGCTGGATCTCCGGCAGCAGGTAGAGATCGAGGCCCTGGCGACCGAGTTTGGGTTGGCCACCCTAAGCCTAAAGCGCACCGTGCGGGCCGAGGACGTATCACTTTGGTCCAAACTTGACGGCTCTGTGGTTGGGCTGTATTCACTCTTGCCCCACGCCGTGCCCCGTTTCGCCGAGCGACTCCGGGCACTTTGTAGCCCTCGCGAGATCACGGGCAATAGTGACACGACGGCGACTAACGCGCTGTCCAGCTTGGCGGAGCGTGCGGATCACATGCTGGTTGATACATGGCATGCGGCACATCAAGCAACCGGTGCAATCGATCGTGTTCGGCCGCGGTCGCGACAGATCCTGCCGCAACAGCGCGGCGTTACCGGACTTCTCCGTGCGCTTCACCGGAGTCTGGAGGCCTAGCCGATGCAGGTTCCGTGGCAACTCTTCCCTGGCTGACGGGGCTCCAGCGCATTCTCGGATGCTAGGGACGGCCCTGGCGCACGGCTTCGAACGCCGCCAGTGCCCTGTCTTGGGCATTGGGGAGCGTGTGAAGGTATCTCTGGGTGGTCATGATCTGCGCGTGCCCCATCCGCTCCATGACCGCCTTCAGGTCGGCGCCACCGGCGAGTAGCCACGAGGCGTGTGCGTGGCGGAGGTCGTGCATCCGCACCTTGAAGTCGAGACCGGACCGCTCGAGCGCGGGGAGCCACACGCGCGTGCGGAAGGTGTTCCGCGAGATCGGGTTCCCGCCGCGCTTGCCGGTAGAGGTGAAGAGCAGGTCGTCTCGGGCCAGCTCGTGGCGTTCAACGTGATCGGTGATCGCCCGGACGAGCGAGTCGCTGATCCGAAGGGTCCGCGGCTCGTCGTCCTTCGGATACTCCTTGACGATCATCCGCTCGCCGGTGGGCGAGTGGCGCTTCGAGACCTCGACGATGGTCTGCTCAACGGTGATCGCGCGGTTCACCGGGTCGAGGTGGCGAGGGCGGAGCGCGATGAGTTCCCCCCAGCGAAGTCCGGTCTCAATGTCCACGATGACGAGCAGTCGGTACCGCTCGAGAACCTCCGCGAGCAGCCGCTCGTACTCCGCCGGCGTGAGGATCCGCGAGCGGCGGGCGATCACCTTCGGCAGTTCGGTGCCCTCGCAGGGGTTCGACGCGAGGACCCGGTCCCGCACGGCCCGCTTGAACACGGAGTGGAGCATCACGTGGTACTTGCGGATGCTCGACGGCGACAGGCCGGCCGCCTTCGCCTCAGTGACCCAGTCCTGGACCGTGGAAGGCAGGATCTCCACCATCGGCATGTCTCCGAGGTACGGCAGGAAGTGGCGATCCAGGTACGAGCGGTAGCCGGCCATGGTCGAGACCTCGACGTGGCGTGACGGGAGCCAGGTCGTCTCGACGTACTCCCGGAAGGTGGTGCGTAGTGGCGTCCCTGATAGTGGTGTAGCGCCGCTGGCCACCTCGTCGTAGACGACGACGCGGTCACCGCGTGATCCTTCGAGTGAACCTTCCACAGCACTCTCGAACGGAGCATCACGATGACCGCACCTCGCATTGTCGACCCTTCGGCCGTCTTGGGCCAGGCCCTGGCCGACGCCTCGCCGGACCTGATGCGTCACCTGCTCGGCAC